>DASTIC010000042.1:0-16828 GCA_035717845.1 Solirubrobacteraceae bacterium | reverse complement strand
GTTCGACGGTGGCGCCGCCGATGACGCGCAGATTCGACCGCTCGCGTGCCGGCTCCAGGTACGCATCGTTGGTCGTCACGCGCGCGCCGTCACGCGCGTTGATGCCGAACGGTGAGACGCCAGTTGCCGTGGGCGCGTTGTGGTCCTCGGACCATGGATGCCCCACCCCGAGCGCAGCGTCCGCGAGCGCATTGTCGGCAGGCCCCCACGTCTCGCGCGGCAGGCGCTGGACCGGTATCGGCCCGTCTGCCCCGTGGTACGGCCGGTCGCCGAAGTCGGCGTCGCTCTCCATCCGCCGCAGATACGGAAGCATGTCGGCGTAGGACCAACCGGGGCACCCGAAGGCGGCCCAGCGGTCGTAGTCGTCGGGCACCGCGCGGAGGGCCATCATCCCGTTCACCGTTGAACCGCCACCGAGGCCCCGCCCTCGCACATGCGGCCGCGAATCCTGGACCCGCGTGCGCCGCGACTCGAGCCCTCGCCACTGGAACGGCGCGCACGCCGACTCGTCCAGCGCCCGCCATCCGTTGAGGCTGCGCAGTTGCGTTGGCGCCTCGCTCGCCCGCCAGTCCGGGCCGGCCTCCAGGAGCAAGACGTCGCGCGCGGGATCCTCGCTCAGGCGTGCGGCGAGCACGCATCCCGCGCTCCCGCCGCCGACGACCACGCAGTCCGCCTCGATCCGCGAATGCATCTCGATCCTCTCACCAGAGCGACTGCGCCCCGACGGGATCCGGAGGATCGGGCGGAATCTCGCGCACGACCGGTAGCACGTACGCATGCTCGCCGATCGGACGAGTACGACGATCTGTGACGACGTTGCGCTTGATGGTCATTTGAGCTCCCTCGTGGCTCTGAACTGAACTGAATTCAGATCATATTCCCGCTTCCTTCGCATGTCAAGGGCGCGGCGCTCGGACGTCTGGCAAAGTTCGCGGCCGATGGCAGAGCGCGCCGCGATCGTGACGGGAGCCTCGCGAGGCATCGGGCTTGCCCTCGCCGAGGTCCTTGCTGACGAGGGCTATGGGCTCACCATCGCCGCCCGCAAGCCGGACACGCTGGAGCAAGCGGCGGACACGCTGCGTGCGCGAGGTGCGGAGGTCGAGCACGTCGCGGCCAGCCTCAGCGATGAGGACGCGGTGCAGGCCGTCGTGGCCCGCCACCGCGAGACCTTCGGCCGTCTGGACGTCCTCGTCAACAACGCCGGCGTGGGAATCGGCGCCGCGGTCGACGAACACCGGACCAAGTACGTCGACCTGCAGCTCGACGTCAACATCCGCGCAATCGTGCTCTTCTACCGCGAGTGCGCGGAGCTGCTTCGGGCCGCGGGAGCCGAGCATCGCAACGCACTGGTGGTCAACATGGCTTCGATGGCCGGCAAGGCGCCGCAGCCCTGGCTGTCGGTCTACTCGGCCACCAAGGCCGCCGTCGTCGCCTACACGACCGCGATGAACAAGGAGCTCAACGCCGCAGGCGTCAAGTCGGTCGCGTTCTGCCCCGGCTTCGTCGACACGGACATGAGCGAGTTCGTCAAGGCGTCGATCCCGGCGGAGGAGATGCTGCGGACGAGCGACGTGGCGGAGGCTCTGCGATTCGTGCTGCGGCTGTCGCCGAACTGCGTGATCCCCGAGATCGTCTTCCAGCGCCCCGGAGAAGAAGCGTTCTGACGCGGTCCCTGACGGCTACCGCGCGTCCGTCTCCCGCAGCGTCTCGTATGCCAGGCGCAGCCCGGTCGCCCAACCTGCGAGCTCGGTCAGCGCGTCGCCCAGACGTGCCGCCATGCCGCGTTCGACGGGGAGTCCTGGAGTGGCGGTCGCGCCGAACGCCCGATCGAGAGCCTCGGTCTCGAGCAGCGACTCGATGCTGGGAACCTGTGCGGCGAACTCTTCGGACGTCGCCCAGCCGTATTGCTGGTTGAGCGCCGCGGCGTCGGCTCGCACCGCCATGTACCGCTCCGCGAGATCATGCCCGGACACGGCCGCCTCGTGGCACGCCTGCACCAGGCAGCGCAGCCTGTCGATCACGTCATCGTGCAGCAACTCAGCGTCCAGCATGACAGGCGCGCCATCGGCTCGAGTATGCAATTCTTAGCCGATGTCAGTTCAGTCACGCGAGACTGGCGCGACCGAGCGCTGGTATCGCGAGCGGTACTCGGCGACGCCTGAGCGCCGCCGCGCGTTCACCACCATGTCGGGCGAACCGGTGCGGCCGCTCTACACGCCCGAGGACGTCGGCCCGTTCGAGGAGCGGATCGGCTTCCCCGGCGAGTTCCCGTTCACGCGCGGCGTGTACCCGAGCATGTACCGCGGCCGGCTGTGGACGATGCGCCAGTTCGCCGGCTTCGGGACCGCCGAGGAGACCAACGAGCGCTTCCGCTACCTGCTCGACCACGGCCAGACGGGGCTCTCCACCGCCTTCGACATGCCGTCGCTGATGGGTCATGACTCGGACCATCCGCGGTCGCTCGGCGAGGTGGGCCGCGAGGGCGTGGCGATCGACACGCTGGATGACATGCAGACGCTGTTCGGCGGCATCGACCTCGGCGAGGTCACCGTCTCGATGACGGTCAACGCCCCGGCGGCGATCATGCTGGCCTTCTACGTGGTGGCGGCGGAGGAGGCCGGCGTGCCCCGGGCGCAGCTGGGCGGGACGATCCAGGCCGACATCCTCAAGGAGTACATCGCCCAGAAGGAGTGGTGCTTTCCGGTCGACCCGGCGATGCGCGTGCTCGGAGACATGATGGAGTGGTCCGCGCGCGAGCTGCCGCGCTGGCACCCGGTCTCGATCTCCGGCTATCACATCCGCGAGGCGGGCTCGACCGCCGCCCAGGAGCTGGCCTTCACGCTCAAGGACGGCCTCACCTACGTCGAGCAGCTGACCGCGCGCGGGCTCGACGTCGACGACTTCGCGCCGCGGTTGAGCTTTTTCTTCAACGCGCACATCGACTTCTTCGAGGAGATCGCCAAGTATCGGGCGGCGCGTCGGATCTGGGCCCGCGAGCTGCGCGAGACCTTCGGCGCCCGCAAGGCGCGCTCCTGGCTGATGCGCTTTCACACCCAGACCGCGGGGGTCTCGTTGACCGCCCAGCAGCCGCTGAACAACATCGTCCGCACGGCGATCGAGGCGCTGGCCGGGGTGCTCGGCGGCACGCAGTCGCTGCACACCAACTCCTACGACGAAGCGCTGGCCCTCCCCAGCGAGCAGGCCGTCCGGATTGCGCTGCGCACGCAGCAGGTGATCGCCCACGAGACCGGCGTGGCCAACACGGTCGACCCGCTCGGCGGCGCCTACTTCGTCGAGGCGCTGACCGACGAGCTGGAGGCGCGCGCCTACGAGTACTTCCGCAAGATCGACGAGCTCGGCGGCATGGTCGAGGCGGTCAAGCAAGGGTTCCCGCAGCGCGAGATCGCGGACGCCGCGTACGAGCTCCAGCGCCAGGTCGACCGCGGCGAGCAGATCGTGGTCGGCGTCAACGACTACCGCGAGGGCGACGAGGGCGAGCTGGAGATCCTGCGCATCGACCCCGCGCTCGAGCGCAAGCAGGTCGGCCGTGTGCAGGCCGTGCGCGCCCGCCGCGACAGCGCCCCGGTCGAGCGCGCGCTCACCGAGCTGCGCGCGGCGGCGGCCACCGAGGAGAACCTCATGCCTCGGCTGCTCGACTGCGCGCGCGTGCACGCCAGCGAAGGCGAGATCGTCGTCGCCCTGCAGGACGTCTGGGGCAGCTACAGCGAGACGCCCGTCTTCTGAGCCGCTACGGCGAGGAGCTGCGGCCGCCGGACCAGCTTCACCCGTGGGCGGCCCTGCGGTGCGCCGAGGCCACGCTCGTGCTCGTCGATGGCCTCCCAGCCCCGCCACGTCACCAGGCCGGGAACGCGAGCCCGCAGCCACGCCTCGTCGGCGCGCGCCGGCGGATCCGCCAGCCGGCCGGCGGCGAGGTCCTCCAGCACTCGCGCCACGGTGTCCGCGGCGCACTTCTTGTTCGTGCCGATCACGCCTGACGGGCCGCGCTTGATCCAGCCGACGGCGTACTCGCCGGTGCGCGGCGTGCCGTCTTCGTCGCACACCCGGCCGCCCTCGTTGCGGATGAGGCCGCGTCGCTCGTCGAACGGGACGCCCGGCAGCGGACGCCCGCGGTGGCCGACCGAGCGGACCACGAGTCCGCAGGCGATGACCTCCTCCTCACCGGTCGGCACGGCGCGGCGGTCCTGGAGCCGGTTGCGCGCCACGCGAACACCGGTCACAGGGCCGTGCTCGCCGTCGCCGAGGATCTCGACCGGCGAGCGGAGGAACCTCAGTGAGATCCGGCGGGGGGCGGTGCCGGGCGGCCGCTCGGCGTAGCTCTGCAGGATCTCCACGTTCCGGCGGGCCGTAGGCTCGACGTCGTCGGGGATCTCGACGTCCATCTCGACCGGGTCGACCAGCACGTCGACGCCCGTCATCGATCCCAGCTCGCGCAGCTCCGGATTCGTGAAGGCGGCCTGCGCCGGGCCGCGGCGTCCGACGATCACCACCTCGGTGATCGAGGCGGCGGCGAACGCCGCGATCGCATGGTCGGCGGCGTCGGTCGACGCGAGCTCGCCGGGGTCGAGCACGAGCATGCGGGCGACGTCGATCGAGACGTTGCCGTTGCCGATCACCACCGCGCGGGAGCACGACAGGTCGAACGCGTCGTCGGCGTGGCCGGGATGGCCGTTGTACCAGGCGACGAACTGCGTGGCGGCGACGGATCCCGGACGGTCGTCGCCCGGGATCCCGAGCCGGTTGTCGGTCGGCGTGCCGACCGCGTAGACCACCGCGTGATAGCGCTCCCGCAGCTCGCCGGCCGTCACGTCCCCGCCGACCTCGACGCCGCCGAGGAAACGGAAGGCAGGATGCTGAGCGGTCCGGTCGTACATCCGCGTGACGGACTTGATCTTCGGGTGGTCGGGAGCGACGCCGGCCCGCACGAGCCCGTACGGCGTGGGCAGCGCGTCGAACATGTCGATCGCGACGCCCTCGCGCAGCAGCTGGTCGGCTGCGTAGAAGCCGGACGGACCGGCCCCGACGACGGCCGCGCGCACGGTCATGGCAGGAGCGTGATCGCCAGCTCCGGACATGTGCCGGCCGCGTCCTCGGCCGCCTCGACCTGGTCGGCGGGGACGTCGATCGTCAGGTCGCGGATCGTCACGTAGCCCTCGTCGTCGTAGGCGAGCAGGTCCGGAGCCATCAGGTAGCACCGGCCGTGGCCCATGCAGCTCTTGCCGTCGACCGTGAGCCTCATGCCGCGATCTCCCACACCAGCGGCAGCTCTGTCAGCGTCATCATCGCCCCGCCGCCGCGCTCGCTCAGCGCCTGGCCTGAGGCGATGCGGAAGTCGGGGATCACGCGCAGCCACTCCTGGACCGCGAGCTGCATCTCGCGCCGCGCCAGGTGCATGCCCAGGCAGCGGTGCGGGCCATTCGCGAAGCCCATGTGGTTGTTGCGCTTGCGGTCGATGACGAACTCGTCGGCCCGCTCGTACGCGCGCGGGTCGCGGTTGGCGCCCGAGACGAGCGCGTAGACCATGTCGCCCTTCTTGAGCTGGACGCCGTAGAACTCGGCGTCACGCGTGACCTTGCGGCCGTCGCCGAAGATGATCGTGTAGAAGCGCAGGGCCTCCTCGACCGCGGACGGGATCAGCTCCGGCTCGGCGATCAGCTGCCGGCGGTGCTCGGGATGCGTGGCGAGGTGCTGGAACAGGTAGCCGAGCGTGGCGCGGGTGGTGTCCAGCCCTGCGAGCACCAGCACGGTCAGCATGTCCAGCAGCTCGGCGTCACTGAGCGGCCGGTCGTCGAACGTCGAGTGCAGCAGGTGCGACGCGAGGTCTCCCTCGCGCGGCTCGGCCTCGCCCCGGCGCTCGGCGAGCGCGTCCACCCAGTACTCGCGGATCCCCTCGAGCGCCTTCGCCATCGGCTCGAGGCCCGCGGGGTCGCCGCTGAAGCCGCCGAAGAAGTCCTCGACCCAGGGCACGAACAGGTCGGCGTCGGCGGGATCGATGCCCGCCACGCTGAGGAACGCCTCCGTCGGGAAGCGCAGCGCGAAGCCGGTGACGAAGTCACACGCGCCGGTCGGCGCGACCTCCGCGACCAGGCGCCGGCAGAGCGCGCGCATCGCCGGCTCGGCCGCGTCGATCGCCCGCGGCGAGAACCACGGGTTCACGATCCGGCGGTACTTGATGTGATCGGGCGCGTCGATCTGCGTCGGCACGAAGCGGTAGATGGGATCGGGCTGCCACGGCGTGATCGACTCGCTCGAGAACAGCTCCGGCGTCTTGTAGATGTCGCGCACGGCGTCGTGCCGTGTGAACACCCAATAGCCCTGCGCGAAGGTGTTGAAGAAGACCGGGCTGGACTCGCGCAACTCGTCCGCCATCGCCCAGTGGCAGCCCGCGGCCTGCTGGGGAGCGAAGTCGCGGTGCATGACGGGGCAGCCGCCGAGCTCACGCTCGGCGGCCTCCGCAACCCGGGGGGCGTTCACTCGATCCCCCAGGCCTTCTTGAACTGCTCCTGGTAGTCCTCCACCACCGGGACCAGGCCCTCGGTCGCGCCTTCGGGCATGTTGTCCGCCGTCACGATCCACAGCGGCGGCGACTGGTCCTCGACCGGGACGCCCGCGAAGTGCCGCGCGAGCGCGTCGAGCATCAGGTAGTCGACCGTGTAGTAGTCGTACGGGACGACGGCCTCGATGTTGCCGGCTTGGAGGTCCTGCCACGTCTGCGTGTCCGCGCTCTGGCCGATGAGCTTGACCTTGTCGGAGAGTCCGGCCGCCTTCAGCGCGGCGGGGAGTCCCGCCCCGAGGGCGTTGCTCACCGACAGCACGACGTGGTTGACCTGCGGATGGCTGCGCAGGTACGACACGATCCGGTCCGGCGCGTCCTTGCCCAGCGACGTGATCGGGATGTCGATCGACCCGTATTCGCAGTCGGGGCAGTACTGCTTGTAGGAGCTCTCGAACTGGTCGCCGAGGGCCTTGAGGATCTGGAACGCCGAGATGTTGACGTAGAGCGTGTTCGCGTCTCCCCCGCTCTCTGACACGATCTTCGCCGCCAGGAGCTCGCCGATCCGCCCGCTGTTCCGCGTGTCCGCGATGTTCGCGAGGATCCCGTCTCCGGTCTTCTCGACGCTGGACAGCGTCACGAACGGCACACCCTGCTTCTCCGCATCCTCGAGCTGCTTGGCAACCACGCTGCGGGTGACGGCGTTGAGGATGATCCCGTCGGCACCCTGGCGCAGCGCCGTCTGGAACGCGTTCTGCAGCTGCTCGGGCGACCCGTCGGTGCCGATCGTCTCGGCGGTCCAGCCGAGCAGCTCGGCCCCCTCCTTGATGATGTCGCCCTGGATCTCGCACGCTTCGACGCCGCAGCTGATGAAGGCGATCTTCTTGCCGGTCGGGATCTCCTTGCCCACCGGCTCGGCGAGCTGGAGGGTCGTCGGGCGCGTGCTCGCCTGCTGGGCGAGCTGCTCCGCCGCCGAGACGTCCGCGGCGCCGCCGGACGCGGCCGAGCCGCCGTCCGAGTCGCTTCCGCATCCGGCCGCCGCCAGCGCGGCGCCGACAATGAGAACGGCCGCGCCGCTCCTCAGGTTGTGCATGGACATTGAGCTACTCCTCCTCGATGCAGGGTGGTCAGGTGGCGCGACGAGTGGTCCGGCGCTGAAGGCCGGTCAGGGCGAGGGCGGCGATGAGAACGACGCCGACGAACATGTCGCCGGCCCATTGCGGGGCGTTGGCCAGCGCGAGGCCGGTGACGCCGGTGCCGAGCAGAAGGACCGCGATGATGGTCCCGCCGGCGTTGAAGCGCCCGTGCTTGAGCTGCGTCGCCCCCAGGAAGGCGGCCGCGAACGCCGGCAGCAGATAGGGCGCGCCCGCGGTCGGCGACCCGCTGCCCAGCGTCGAGGCGAGGATGATGCCCGTGGCGCCGGCCAGGCCGCCGGAGGCGACCAGCGACATGAAGCGCAACCGGTCGATCCGCACGCCCGCAAGCCGTGCGGCGTCGGGGTTGAAGCCGGTGGCGTACAGGCGCCGGCCGGTGGCCGTGTGCTCGAGCAGGTACCAGATGCCGATGGCCACCACGGCGCAGTAGAAGACGCTGAGCGTGACGCCGCCGACGCTGGTCTGGCCGATCTTCGCGAAGGCGCCGCCGAGCTTGGCGTCGGTGATCGGCACCTCCTTCGTAATCATCGTGACCAGTGCGGCGATCAGCGAGCCGGTCGCGAGCGTCGCGATGAAGGAGTCGATCCGCATGACGACGACGACGAGGGCGTTGATGAGGCCGACGCCCAGCCCGACCGCGAGGGCGAGCAGGATCGCCGGGACGACCGGGACCCCGGCCTTGGCGATCAGGTGCGCCACCGTGACGCCGGTGAGCGTCATGACGCCGGCGAACGAGAGGTCGAAGACGCGCGCCGCGAGCGGGATCGTGATCGACATGGCGGCGAGCGCCGTGATCGCGTTGGCGTTGAGGATCTGCTTGGCGGTGGCCAGGTTCGGGAACGTCTCGGGAACCCAGAGCGAGAACAGCGCGATGATCCCCAGCCAGACGTAGACCGCGCCGATGCGGTCGAAGGCCAGCCCGCGTGCGAGGCGCGCTCCCAGCGGCGGGCGGGTGCGCGCCGGTGTGGCCGGCTCGCGGACGCCGGGCGCGGTGGCGGCCTCGGGGACGGTGGTCAGGTTCATCGGTTCTCTCCCTCCATCGCGCTCACCAGCGCATGCTCAGTAAGTCCTTCGCCGCCGAGCTCGGCGGCGACCTTGCCGCCCCTCAGGACGACCACGCGCGTGCACATGGCGAGCACGTCACCGGCGTCCGAAGAGGACAGAACGACGGTCAACCCGTTGCGTGACAGCTCCGCGATCAGGTCGTAGATCGCAACCCGGGTGCCGATGTCGACACCCGCGGTCGGCTCGCAGAGGACGAGCAGCTCTGGGTCGCGCACCAGGCAGCGCGCGACCACGACCTTCTGCTGGTTGCCCCCGCTGAGCGTCGAGATCGGCGCCCCGGGGCCGGCGGTGACGACGCCGAGACGCTCGGTCCAGCGCTCCACGAGCTCGGCCTCGGCGCGCCGGTCGAGCCGGCCGCGCCGGCCCAGGCGGCCGAGCACGGACAGCGACAGGTTCTCGCTCACGGCGAACTCGGCGACGATCCCCTCGCGGCCACGATCGGCCGGCACCAGCGGGATGTCGAGATCGGCGGCGTCGGACACGTCGCTCCACTCGCTCGAGCGCTCCGGGAGGCGCATGAGACCGCTGACCGGGTGCTGCGCGCAACCGGCGATCACGTACGGCAGCTCCAGCACGCCGGCGCCCGCGAGCCCGGCGATGCCGAGGATCTCGCCGCGGTGGACGTCGAGGTCCACCCCACGCAGCCAGCGCCCCTGAATGTCGCGGGCCTCCAGGACGACCGGCGCGTCGGGGCGGGCCGCCACCGGCGCGCGGTAGTCGGGATCCACGTCCTCGCCCACCATCAGGCTCGCGAGCTGCGCCGCGTCGATGTCAGCGACGTCCTCGGTGGCGATCACGCGGCCGCCGCGCAGGACGGTCACGCGGTCGGCGAGCTCGAAGATCTCGTCGAGCCGGTGCGAGACGTAGAGCACGCTGGTGCCCGCGCTGCGGACCTCGCGGACCATCGCGAACAACCGCTCCACCTCGTCGTGGGGCAGCACGGCCGTCGGCTCGTCGAGCACGAGCACGCCGCGGCCGCCCTGCCAGCCCTGCAGCGCCGCGGCGATCGCGACCACCGTGCGCTCGACCGGCGTCGCGGCGGCCAGCGGGCGGTGGATGTCGAGGTCGACGCCGAAGCGCGCGAGCACGCGATGGGTCTCATGCTCCTGCTCGCTCCAGCGAACACGGCCCATCGCGCCGCGGGCGAAGCCGCCGTGCAGCGCGAGGTTGTCCATCGCGTTGAGCTCGAGCACGAGGCCGAGGTCCTGGTGGACGAAGCGCAGCCCGTCCGGCACCGCGTGCCCGAGGTCGAACGGCGCTCCGTCGATCTCCGCCTCGCTGCCAGGATCGGGCGTGTGGTAGCCGGCGAGCGTCTTGATCAGCGTCGACTTGCCGGAGCCGTTCTGACCCACGAGGGCGTGGATCTCGCCCGGCCGGATGTCGAGCGACGCGTCGATCAGGGCGCGCGTGGCCCCAAAGGTCTTCGACAGCCGGGCGATCTCGAGCACCGGCCGTGCCGGCGGCGTCCCGTTTCGCCTGGCCGCCTCTTGCGTGGCGGCGGTCATGTCGCCTATCTCTCTCCTCACCAGAACTGAACTGAGTTTAGGTCGAGCGCCATTAGAGCACCCGCCTACCGGACTTGTCAAGGCTTGTGACAACTGAAGTCACGTCATATCCCTTGACAGCCGACTGCAGCGGGCATACGCTGAACCGAAGTAGGGTCAGATCTGGGGCCGGCCCCCGGAGAACCACGAGGAGAACGAGAGTCACGCCATGAGCGTCCTGACCGACCCGTCCACGTATCCGATCTCGGCCGCCGCCGCGCGGCAGCTGGACCGCTCCCTGTTCGGCCACGTCATCGACGGCGAGACGGTGCCGTCGCTCGACGGCGCGACGATGCCGGTCATCGATCCCGCCACCGGCGAGCAGGTCGCGGCCGCGGCGGCCGGATCCGCCGCCGACGTCGACCGCGCCGTCCGGTCCGCGCGCGCGGCGTTCGACGACGGCCGCTGGCGCTATCTCCCGCCGCTCGAACAGGAGCGGCGGCTACGCAGGCTGGCGTCCCTGATCACCGAGCACGCCGACGAGCTGGCCGAGCTCGACGTCATCGACTCCGGGCTCCTGCGCATGTACGCGGGGTTCATCGTCCAGTTCGCCGTCGACGGCATCGACTACTACGCGGGCTGGCCCTCGAAGCTGCACGGCAGCATCCCGGCGGTCCCGCACGAGTTCGCCGTCTACCAGGTGCGCGAGCCGCTCGGCGTCGTCGGCGCCGTCATCCCGTGGAACGGTCCCGTCGCCGGAGCGGCGTTCGGCGTCTTCCCGCTCGCCGCCGGCAACAGCGTGGTCCTCAAGCCCGCCGAGCAGACCCCGATGACGGCGGTGCTGATCGCCGAGCTGGCGCTCGAGGCGGGGATCCCGCCGGGCGTGTTCAACGTCGTGCAGGGGACCGGCGAGAGCGTGGGCGCGGAGCTCGTGGCTCATCCGGAGGTCGACGCGCTCACGTTCACGGGCTCCAACCAGACCGGCCGGGCGATCCAGGCCGCCGCCGCGGCGCGCGTCAAGCGCGTGAGCCTCGAGCTCGGCGGCAAGAGTCCGCTGATCATCTTCCCCGACGCCGACCTCGAGTCGGCGTCCGCGACCGCGATGAACGGCGTGTGGGGGGCCTCGGGGCAGGTCTGCACGTGCAGCACGCGCGTGCTGGTGCACGAGGACGTCTATGACGAGGTCGTCCACAGGATCGTCGAGCAGTCGCGCGGGATCCGCATCGGCGGCGGGTTCGACCCGGACGTCGACATGGGCCCGGTGGTCTCGGCCGCGCAGCTCGAGCGCATCCAGCGCTACGTGCAGATCGGTCGCCGCGAGGGCGCCGAGCTGGCGCTCGGCGGATCGCGCCACGGCGAGCGCGGCTACTTCCACGAGCCGACCGTCTTCACCGGCGTGCGCAACGAGATGAGGATCGCCCAGGAGGAGATCTTCGGGCCCGTGATGTCGGTGCTGAAGTTCTCCTCGGAGGAGGAGGCCTACCGCATCGCCAACGACGTCGAGTACGGGCTCGCCGCAGGCGTCTGGACGAACGACCTCGCGCGCGCCCACCGCGCGACACGCGCGCTGCGCGTCGGGACCGTGTGGGTCAACACGTACCAGATGGTCTACCCGTCGGTGCCCTACGGCGGAGTCAAGCAGTCCGGCCACGGCCGCAACCTCGGCGAGACCTCGCTGGACGACTTCACGCAGACCAAGAGCGTCTGGATGAAGGTCGGCTGACATGGCGGCCACCACCTTCAGCGCCGACCCCGCGGTCCGCCACCTCCAGGACCGCGCCGAGATCACGGACGTGCTGTACCGCTACGCGTCGACCATCGACCGCTTCGACCGCGACGGCCTGCGGAGCCTGCTGGCCGACGACCTGTGGGCCCAGTACGGCAACGCCGAGCCGATCAGCGGCGGCGACGCCGTCGCGGCCTGGATCGCCGAGGCGACCGCAAGCGTCGTCTGGCAGCACCACCTGCTGAGCGTGTACCACGTGGAGGTCGACGGCGACCGGGCCAGCGCGTTGGTGTACCACACGTCCCACCAGGTCTTCGAGGACGATCCGGACACCGCGAAGCTGCTCGTGGGGCGCTACCAGAACGAGCTTCGCCGGGAGCCCGACGGCTGGCGGATCAGCCGGCTGGTGCTCGAGATCCTATGGGGCGAGGAGAAGACGGACGCCACCGGATACCTCGCGCTGATCGGCGGTCGCGGACCGCAGGCCTGACGCGGCCATGCGCGCCGCGGAGCCATTCCGCCTCGGCCAGCTCGAGCTTCGCAACCGGCTCGTCGGCACGGCGCACGGGCGCGGGATCCTCGAGGACGGGCTGCCGCTCCCCGAGGATGCCGAGTACTGGCGCCGGCGCGCGGCCGGCGGCGCGGCGATGTTGACGGTCGGCGGCACGGTCGTGGCCCCGGAGTCCACGTGGCGGCGGCGGATCACGACCGAGGCGTGGCGACCCGAAGCGGTCGCGGGGATGGCCGCGCGCGCCGAGGGGATCCGCGCCGAGGGCGCGGTCGCCGCCTGCCAGCTCGTGCACCTGGGCCGCGAGACGACCGGGGCCGAGCAGTGGTTCCACCCCGTGGCGCCGTCAGCGGTGCGGTCGCCACGCGAGCCGACGCGGCCGCGGGCGCTGAGCGCCGGCGAGCTCGACGCCGTGGTCCAGGGGTTCCGCGTGTCGGCGGTCAACGCCGCCGTGGCGGGCTTCCAGGTCATCGAGCTGCATGCCGCGCACGGGTACCTGCTCGCGCAGTTCCTATCGGAGGAGACGAACCCCGACGCCGAGGACCGGCTCGCGCTCGTCGCGCGGATCGTCCGAGAGGTCCGTTCGTCGGCGCCGGAGGTCGTCGTCGGCATCCGGGTGTCGACGGAGGGTCTGAGCCCGCTCATGCTCGCGCACGTCGGCGCGCTGGGCGACTACGTGAACCTCACCGTCGGCGTGCGCACGACGTACGTGCGCGACATGGCGACCGGGGAGCCGCCGCTGCTCGCCGAGGTCGAGCGCCTGCGGCAGGTGGTCGAGGGGCCGCTGCTGATCTCGCACGGCTTCCGCACGCCCGAGACGATCGACGCCGCGCTCGGCGCGGGCGCGGACCTCGTGGGGGTCGCGCGCGCGCTCATCGCCGATCCCGACATGCCGCGCAAGCTGCTCTCCGGCCGCGCGGCCGAGGTCCGGCCGTGCGTCGCCTGCAACGAGGACTGCCGCGCGTTCGACCCGGTCCTCCTGTGCTCGGTCAACCCGGAGCTCGGTCCGCCGGGCGCAGAGCGCCGCCCGGCCGCGCCGCTCGTGGTGCGCCGCGCCGTGGGGCCGGCCGGCGGGCGCATCGCCGTCGTGGGGGCGGGCCCGGCGGGCCTCGAGTGCGCGCTGGGGTTGGCCGGCCGCGGCGAGGTCGTGCTCTTCGACGCGCAGGAGAGGGTCGGCGGCCAGCTCGCGGTCGCCGCAGCGGCGCCCAATCGCCGTGGCTGGGGCGCGCTGCTGGACTACTACGCACGCGGGCTCGTGGGCGTCGAACTGCGGCTGGGTAGGGAGGTCGGGGCCGTCGACCTCGCCGGCTTCGACGAGGTCGTGATCGCGGTCGGTGCCGTCGAGGTGCTGCCGGCGCTGCCGGGCATCGAGCGCGCGCTGCCCTCGTCGCAGGCGATCGGCCGGCGCCTCGGCGGGCGCAGCCTGCTCGTGGTCGACGACGGCTTCGGCTGGTGGCCCTGCGCGAGCGCCGTCGAGCTCGGCGTCCGGTCAGGCTTCGAGGCGATCACGGTGGCCACGCCTGCCGCGGCGTTCGGCGGCTCGCTGCCGCCGGAGGGCCGAGTGCAGCTGCTCGGCCGTCTGCGCGGGTCTCCGGTCGACGTGCGGCCGTTCACGGCGCTCGAGCGCCTCGACGATGACATCGCCGTGCTCAGGAACACGCTCTCCGGCGCCACCGAAGAGCTGACGGCCGACGCGGTGATCGTCGTCGGCGAGCGCGTGGCGCGCGGGTGGCACGCGCTCGTCCCGCCCAGCGGCACCGTGCGGGTGATCGGCGACGCGCTCGTGCCGCGCAAGGCGTCGCACGCGATCTCCGAGGGCCGCGCCGCCGCCGAGGCGATCGCGCCCGTGCGGCCGCGCGCGGTCGACGCGAGCGTCCCTCATGCCCCCTTATAGGGGGGAGCGAGGGACGTTCGAGGGTTGGACGGAAACCGGCGCGCCGGGCTCAGCCGCACGAGCGTCTTGCCGATCGTGTCGCCGGCCAGCATCCGCGCCAGCGCCTCGGGCGCTCGCTCGAGGCCGTCCACGATGGTCTCGCGGTAGCGCAGCCGCCCCGCGGCGAGCCATCGCGTGACCGCGCGCTGCATCTCGCCCATCCGGTGCACGTGGCTGCTGCCACGGAAGCCGCGCAACGTGAGGTCTTTGGCGGTCGCCTGGAAGAGGTTCGCGGGCCCGCTCGGGGCGCGCCCGTACTGGGAGACGGCTCCGCACAGGGCGGCGCGCCCGCCCCGGCGCAGGGCCCCGAGCGCGGCTTCGAGATGGTCCCCGCCCACGCAGTCGAAGTAGACGTCGATCCCTTCCGGCGCGGCCGCTCGCAGCAGCTCGGCCACGGGTCCCGCGCGGTGGTTGAAGGCGGCGTCGAGACCCAGCTCGTCGAGCAGGTGGGAGACCTTCTCGTCGGACCCCGCGCTGCCGATGACGCGATGGCCGCGGAGCTTCGCAAACTGGGCCGCGAGGCTTCCGACGGCTCCGGCGGCGGCCGACACCCAGACGACGTCGCCTGTGCGCAGGCCCGCGACGTCGAACAGCCCCGCGTAGGCGGTCAGGCCCATGCCGCCGAGCGGGCCGAGGTACCGCTGAGCGGGCGCGAGGCGCGTGTCGAGCCGGGTCAGCGTGCCGAGGCCGCCGAGCGCCGGCGTCCCGGCGGCGACCACGGCGTACTCGCGCCAGCCGGAGGCGTGCCAGACGGCGTCGCCCGCGGCGAAGCCCTCGGCGCGGGACTCGACCACCTCGCCGATGGTCATGATCCCGTCCATCGGCGCCCGCAGGCCGAACGGCGCGAAGTAGCCGGCCGGGCCGCGCTCGGCGAGCCGGAGCCTGAGTCCGGGGTCGACCGACGTCCACGTGTTGCGCACCAGGACCTCGCCCGGACCGGGCTCGCGCACCGGCACCTCGGCGATCCGGAAGTCGCCGGCGCGGAGCTCCCCGTCCGGCCATGTGGCGAGCTGGACCTCGCGTCCGGTCACACGCTCAAGACCGTGCACGCGCTGACCCCGGGCGCGCCGTAGACCTGCGTGAACCCGACGCGCGCGGGCCCGGCGATCTGGCGGTCGCCGGCCTCGCCGCGCAGCTGGAGCACGATCTCGTGGACCTGGCGCAGACCGGAGGCGCCGATCGGCTCGCCGTTGGCCAGGCAGCCGCCGTCGGTGTTGACGGGCAGCCGGCCGTTGCTCCGGGTCGCCCCGCTCTGGATGAGCGACTCCTGCTCGCCGTGCTCGCAGAGGCCGGTCTCGGCCAGGTGCATGACCTCGGCGCCCGACTCGGTGTCCTGGAGCTGAGCGACGTCGACGTCCTCGGGCCCGATCCCCGCCTGCTCGAAGGCAGCCGCCGCGGCCTCGGTGGTCGGCGACGGCGCGTCGGTGATCGGGACCGAGGGGCTGAACACCTCAAAGGAACCGAAACGGCGGGTGCGGAAGGCGACCGAGCGCAGGTGCACGGACGCGCGCGCGAGCGAGCGGGCGCGCTCCCCGCGCGCCAGCACGAGGGCGACCGCGCCCTCGCCCGGCGAGCAGAACATGTACTGCCGCAGCGGGTGGTTGACCATCTTCGAGCCCAGCACCTCGTCCTCGGAGAGCGGCCGGCGGCGCCACGCGTTGGGGTTGCGGGCGCCGTTCTCGAACGCCTTCGACGCCACCTTGGCCAGCGTCGACTCGCTGATGCCGTGCTCGGCCATGTAGCGCTGGATCTTCATGGCGAAGAACTGCGTGGTCAGCATCAGGCCGGTCTCCCCGTACCAGGAGCCCAGCCCCCAGTCCTCCGGCCGCGGGTCGAACGCGCCGGGCGGGTGCTTGTCGAAACCGACGACCAGCGCGATCTCCGCGGCGCCGGAGGCCAGCATCGCGTGCGCCGTCGCCAGCGCCGACCCGCCCGTGGCGCAGCCGTTGCGCACGTTGATGAAGGGGACGCCGGTCAGGCCCAGCACGGACACGGTCGTGTCGGCGTTGCCCGCGGCGTCGGACCCGCCGGCGGCGAACTCGACGTCCTGCCAGCCGATCCCCGCGTCCTGCAGCGCGGCTCGCGCCGCCACCGCGGCCATCTCCAGGCCCGACACGCCCTCGTGGCGCCCGAACGGGTGGATCCCGACACCGACGACGGCGACGCTCACGAGTCCTCCACCGGCCTGAACGCATACGTCACCGCGCCGTTGCCGCCCGGCGCCGGCATCAGCACGAGCTCCATCGGCATGCCGATGCGCAAGCGCTCAGGATCGGCCTCCGTGAGTCGCGCCTCCACGCGCACCTCGCCGGCCAGCTCCACGTAGCCGACCCCGTACGGCTCGAACTCGTCAGGGTCGCCGGCGTACGGCGGGGACTTCGGAGGAAAGCACTGGATCGTCCATGTCCACAGCGTTCCCCGGCGCGCGAGCCGGCGCTCCGTGACAT
>DASTIC010000041.1:0-2009 GCA_035717845.1 Solirubrobacteraceae bacterium | reverse complement strand
CGGCCGGCCGCGAGCGGGTGGACGTCGACCTCGAGGCGCGCGGCGGCTCGGTCCCGCCCGAGCCGGCCGACGACGCCCCGGCGCTCGTCGTCTACACGTCCGGCACCACCGGCCCGCCCAAGGGCGCGGTGCTGCCGCGCCGTGCGGTCGCCTCGAACCTCGACGCGCTGGCCGACGCGTGGGAGTGGACCGGGGCGGACACCGTCGTGCACGGCCTGCCGCTCTTCCACGTCCACGGGCTCGTGCTCGGCACGCTCGGGCCGCTGCGCCGCGGCGGTGCCGTCGCCCACCTCGGCCGCTTCTCCGGTGCCGGCGCAGCCGCCGCGCTCGAGGCCGGGGGAACGATGCTGTTCGCGGTCCCGACGATGTACCACCGCCTCGCCGCCGAGGCCGCCGAGCAGCCGGAGATCGCCCGCGCGCTCGGCGGCGCCCGCCTGCTCGTGTCCGGCTCGGCCGCGCTCCCGGCCGTCGAGCACGAGCGGATCGAGCGCCTGACCGGCCAGCGCATCGCCGAGCGCTACGGCATGACCGAGACGCTGATGAACACCGCGGTGCGGGCGGGCGGCGAGCGCCGCCCGGGCTCGGTCGGCCCGCCGCTCGACGGCGTCGACGTGCGCCTCGTCGACGACGACGGCGCGCCGCTCGACGTGGCCGACGACGAGACGATCGGCGAGATCCACGTGCGCGGGCCGAACCTCTTCCTCGGCTACCTCAACCGCCCGGACGCGACAGACGAGGCGGTGCGCGACGGCTGGTTCCGCACCGGCGACCTCGCCACCCGGGCGGCGGACGGCTACCTGCGGATCGTCGGCCGCCGCGCGACCGACCTGATCAAGAGCGGCGGCTTCAAGATCGGGGCCGGCGAGATCGAGGGCGCCCTGCTCGAGCATCCTGGCGTGAGCGAGGCGGCGGTCACCGGCGAGCCCGACGCCGACCTGGGCGAGCGGATCGTCGCCTGGGTCGTCAAGGCGGAGGGCGAGTCGCCGTCGAGCGACGATCTCGCCGCTCACGTCGCCTCGCTCCTCACCCCCCACAAACGGCCGCGCGTCGTGCGCTTCGTCGACGAGCTGCCGCGCAACGCGATGGGCAAGGTCCAGAAAGCGAGGCTCGGCTCTTGAAGGTCTCCGGCGAGTACAGCTTCACGGCGACGCGCGAGCAGGTGTGGGAGGCGCTGCTCGACCCCGACATGCTGGCCGCCACGCTGCCGGGCGCGCGGCGGCTGGAGCCGTGCGGGCCCGACGAGTACGAGATCGCGGTCGACGTCGGCGTGGGCTCGGTGCGCGGGACCTACGAGGGGTCGTTCGCGCTCACCGACAAGGTGCCGGTAGAGGCGTGCACGGTGCGGGCGACCGCCAGCGGGCGGCCCGGGACGGTCACCACGGTGGCGCGGATGCGGCTGTCCGACGGCGAGGGCGGGGCGGTCCTCGCCTACGAGGCCGACGCCGGCGTCACCGGCCCGCTCGCGGGAGTGGGGCAGCGCCTGATGGGCGCCGCCGCCCGCCGCACGACCGAGCAGTTCCTGCGCGCGCTCGACGAGCGGATCGCGACACCGCCCGGCGAGGAGCCGTCGATGGCCGTGGCGGAGCGCGCGCCGGCGCCGCCCGCGCGCGCCGGGCTCGACGCGCGGGTCATCGGGGTGAGCGCCCTGGCGGGCGCCGCGGTGGCGCTGCTCGGCGTCGCCGTCGGGCGCTGGTCGGCGCGAAGGTGAGAGGGGGAACGATGGGGATCGCTCAGCGGTGGAAGCTGCACGGCGACGGGCGGACGGTGGCGCCCGGCGACGTGGTGCGCACGGACGAGCGGCTGCGCATGCCGTACATGCTCGGCCTCGGGGGCCAGCACATCCTGGCCATGTTCGGGGCCACGGCGCTGGTTCCGGTGCTGACCGGCTTCCCGGTCACGACCACGATCTTCTTCTCGGGCATCGGGACGATCCTCTTCAACCTGATCACCCGCAACCGGGTGCCGTCCTACACCGGCTCGAGCTTCGCGTTCATCGCGCCGGTGCTGGC
>DASTIC010000040.1:0-7521 GCA_035717845.1 Solirubrobacteraceae bacterium | reverse complement strand
TTGTAGAGCAGGTAGCCGGGGCCCTTGGAGAAGATGGACTCCCGCAGGTCCTCGTTCGTCCGCACCCGCTCGAACAGGTACTCGATCGGCTGGAGCGGCTCGTTCGGGATCGTGATCAGGAAGTCGGGCCCGACGAAGAGGTCGACCTCGGCGGCGTTGAGGCGGCCGACCGACTTGTCGTAGCGCGGGACGTGCAGCACGATGAACAGGTACTCGTCGTACTCGTCGACCTTCGGGCGCTGGTTGCGAGAGCCGACGTCCTCGTAGTCGAGCGGATGGAAGTCGAAGCGCTCGGCGAGCCACGCGAGGTCGACCGGCCGCGGGCGCTCGATGTTGATCCAGCGCAGGCCGGGCGATTCGACGATCTCGACGTGCGGCTCGTCGCGCTCGGGGACGCGCTCAGCGGTAGAACGGCGAGCCGAGCGTCGCCCGAACGGGGAGCGTGGCAGGCTCGGCATGACTGAGCGGGTCCTCGGCCGGAGGCATCACGGTAAGGATTCTACGCCGCGCCGTGGTACCTTTCTCCGCCACATAGCAGTACGCATCCAGAGGGGTGGAGGGACTGGCCCTATGAAACCCCGCCAACCATCCCGCGCAAGCGGGAAACGGTGGCAATTCCATCAGGCTCCAAGACGACGGCCTGGGAGATGCGGCGCAGGGCATCCCCCGGAAGCCTCCGCCGCACCAACCGGGCGGAGAAAGCGAACCACATGCCGGCAGATGCCCTGAAGTGCAAGGAGTGCTCCACCACCTATCCGCTCGACGCCCGCTACGTCTGTAGCCGCTGCTTCGGGCCCCTCGAGGTCTCGTACTCGTCGCACACGGCGAGCGCCGACGAGCTGCGCCGCCGCATCCAGGCGGGCCCGCACACGCTGTGGCGGTACGCGGACTTCCTGCCCGTCGACACCGCGCGCTCTGCGCTGCCGACGGGCTGGACGCCGCTGGTGCGGGCTGATCGCCTCGCCCAGAGGCTCGGCATCAGGGAGGTGTGGATCAAGAACGAGACCGCGAACCCGACCCACTCGTTCAAGGATCGGGTCGTCTCGGTGGCGCTGGCACGAGCCCAGGAGCTCGGCTTCGAGACGATCGCCTGTGCCTCCACCGGCAACCTGGCGAACGCCGTCAGCGCGCACGCCGCCGCGGCGGGCCTGCCCTCGTACGTCTTCATCCCGGCCGACCTCGAGGCCGAGAAGATCCTGGCCACCGGCGCGTACGGGACCAACATCGTCGCGATCCGCGGCAACTACGACGCGGTCAACCGGCTCTGCACCGAGGTGGCCGGGGAGCGGCCGTCGTGGGCGTTCGTGAACGTCAACGTGCGGCCGTACTACGCCGAGGGCTCCAAGACGCTGGCGTACGAGACGGCCGAGCAGCTCGGCTGGGAGCTTCCCGACCGCGTCGTCGCCCCGATCGCGTCCGGGTCGCTGTTCACGAAGGTCGCGCGCGGCTTCCAGGACTTCATCGACGCTGGGCTGCTGGCCGGCGAGGTGCCGGTCATGTGCGGCGCCCAGGCCGAGGGGTGCTCGCCGGTCGCGGCCGCGTTCGCGGCCGGGACCGACGTCTGCCGCCCGGTCAGGCCCGACACGATCGCCAAGTCGCTCGCCATCGGCAACCCGGCCGACGGCCCGTACGCCGTCGAGCTCGCGCGGGCCACCGGCGGTGTGATCGAGGGCGTCAGCGACGACGAGATCCGCGCCGGCGTCCGCCTGCTCGCCGAGACGACCGGCATCTTCACCGAGACCGCGGGCGGCGTGACCACCGCGGTGCTGGCCAAGCTTGCGGCGGCGGGGGCGATCGACCCGGGCGAGCGCGTCGTCGCCTACATCACGGGCGACGGGCTGAAGACGCTCGACACCGTGCGCGGCACCTTCGACGTCACGGAGATCGCGCCGTCGCTCGACGAGTTCGAGGCCTCCTTCGAGCCGGCGGTCGTGTGATGGCGATCCGCATCAAGCTGCCGACCCAGCTGCGCGACGCGGCGGGCAACCAGACCGAGGCGCACGTCGAGGGCGGCACGGTGGGGGAGGCCCTCGACGCGCTCTACGCCGAGCACGGAGAGCTGCGAACGCGGCTCTCCGACGACGGCGGCGGCCTGCGCCGGTTCGTCAACGTCTACCTCGGCGGCGAGGACATCCGCTTCCTGGACGGGCTCGACACGCCGGTGTCCGACGGCGACGAGCTGACGATCCTGCCGGCCGTCGCCGGCGGCTAGGCCACGCGGCGCGGCGCGAAGTCGTCCGCGCCGATGAGGTCGCGGTCGAGCGCCGAGACGAGTGAGGCGGCCAGCGCCTCCATGCTCTCGGTCACCGACTGCTCGTACGCCGCGACGATCTCGTCGCGCCACTCGGTCTGGAGCCGGTCGAGCTCCGCCATGTCGCCGCGCGAGTAGGCGACCTTGATCAGCAGCATGCATTCGGGGCAGCGCAGGTCCACCAGCACCTCGTCCCCCTGCGGCTCGCAACGCAGCGGCTGGAGGAAGTTCGAGTCGCAACTCGGACAGGCGGTGAGCGCCATGGCGCGAAGCTAGACCCAGGTCCGGACGGAAGCGGTACCGTCTGCACATGGCCCGCGCCGCCGAGCGCCTGACGGTCGAGTGCCCGCGCTGCGGACAGACCTTCGACACGTGGGCGATGGGGACGCCGGAGCTCGACTTCGACCCTGCGGTGGCCGACCCCGGCTGGGTCTCCGCCGCGTCGGCCGCCACGTGCCCGCACTGCGGCGACACCTCGTGCTGCTCCGGCCTCGCGGCCGAGCGCGAGGCCTGGCGCGACTGATGGGCTTCTACCACGACGGCAGCCGCCGGCTCCAGGACCGCTTCGACTCGCGCCGGCTCGCCGACCGGCTCGAGGACGTCAAGGTCCGCGACTTCATCGACGACGGCGACCGCGCGTTCATCGAGTCGATGGACATGCTCTTCCTCGCGACCGCCGACGAGCAGGGGCGGCCGGACTGCTCGTACAAGGGCGGCGAGCCCGGCTTCGTCCGCGTCCTCGACGAGCGCACGATCGCGTTCCCGAGCTACGACGGCAACGGCATGTTCGTCTCCGCGGGCAACGTGCTGGTCAACCCCGAGGTCGGCCTGCTCTTCATCTCGTTCGAGCGCCGCCGGCGGCTGCGGCTCAACGGCACGGCATCGATCGACCCCGACGACGAGCTGCTCCCCTCCTGGCCGCGAGCCCTGCTCGTCATCCGCGTCCGCGCGCGCGAGGTCTTTCCCAACTGCCCGCGCTACATCCACCACTACGAGCTCGTCGAGCGCTCCCACTACGTCCCGAGGGGCGACACCGAGCCGCCGGTCCCGGAGTGGAAGCGCACCACCTGGGCGCGCGACGTCCTGCCGCGTCGCTAGGGCTTGACGGCGACGCGCGCGGAGTCGACGGGCACGAGGAGCAGGTGCACTCCGCGCGCCGCCAGGAACTCGTCGACGGCCTTCCGCGATCCCTCCCAGTAGTCGTAGTCGTCGACGACGAGCACGCCGCCGGACGGCACGCGGTCGTAGAGGTGCGCCAGCTCGTGCCTGGTGGACTCGTACCAGTCCGTGTCGAGCCGCAGGAGCGCGATGTGCTCCGGCGCCTGCGCGGGGATCGTGTCCTGCACGAGGCCGACGTGGTAGCGGACGCGCTCGGCGGGATACCCGGTCCGCGCCATCCCGGCCTGGACGTCGGGGAGGTCGGCGATCGCCCACACCGAACGCGCCGACTGAGGACTGCTCTCGAGGAGCTCGCGAGCCGTCCGGCCGCCCACGCGCCGGTCCTCGTCGGTCGGCGCCGGCATGCCCTCGAAGGTGTCGAAGAGATGGAGCTCCCGGTCGTCCACCCCGCGGTCCAGGAGGGTCCGGGCCACGGCCTGCATGCTGCCACCGCGCCACACGCCGCACTCGACCATGTCTCCCTCCACGCCGCGGTCGACGACGTACTGGACCGCCACGACCAGCGCGAAGATCCGGAAGTACGACGTCATCGTCCACGGCCGGACGGCCTTCATCGTGGCGCGGGCCTCCAGGTCGTGGTAGCGCTTGATGCGGTCCGGCCTGGACGGCCTCGCCCTCGGCCTCGCCCTCGGCCTCGGCCTCGGCTTCGGCTTGGGCGGCGGAGGGGGCGCAGTGGCTTTGACGACGCGAAAGCCCGTCGTCCGCTCGAGCCCCGCGTTGATCGCGCCGCGCCAGCTCACGTCGATGCCAGCACCGCGCCCGGGCGGCCGTGCTCGACCGTGAACGTCGCCAGCGTCGAGCACGTTCCCTGCGGCTGGACGACCGATGAGACGGCGCGGAACTCGCTCGTCCAGCTCTCCGGCGTCAGGGTGCAGCGCACGTAGCCGCGGTTGTTGTTGCGGAAGAGGATGTGGGGGTTGTTGGGATCGTCCGCGTAGCGGAGCGTCACGTTGGCCGGGTCGCCGTTGGTGGAGATCGAGGTGCCCATGAACTCGGTGGCCACCGGCGGCCCGTCGAAGCTGCGGAAGTCCGGCGGCACGTTGCGGACCCAGTTCTGGTGGGTGTCTCCGGTCAGGACGACGGGGTTCGGCGTGCCCTTCTCGACGATCCAGTCCAGGATCCGCTGGCGCTCGGCCACGTAGCCGTCCCAGCTGTCGGAGGGCGGCGCGAAGCTCCGCGAGACGCCGTCGGTGGCGCGATTGAACGGCGCGAAGCCCGTCTGCTGCGCGAGCACGTTCCAGCGGGCCTTCGTGGTCGCGAGATCCTCGAGGAGCCAGTCGCGCTGCGCGTCGCCGAGCATCGTGCGCGCGGGGTTCAGGTCGTCCGGGCAATGCCCCGAGGGGTCGCGCTCAGCCGGGTTGCATGCGAGGGGCTGGTCGGAGCGGTACTGGCGCCCGTCGAGCACGTTGAACGTGGCCTGCTGGCCCCAGCGGAAGCGGCGATAGAGCTGGAGGTCGGGCCCCTCGGGCTTGCGATCGCGCGCGAGCGGCATGTGCTCCCAGTACGCCCGGTACGCGGCCGCCCGGCGGGCGCGCACGAGCTCGACGGGCACGTCGGGGTCGAGGTCCTCGTCGGCGTAGTTGTTCTTGAACTCGTGGTCGTCCCAGGTGACGAGCCACGGGTGCGCGGCGTGGGCAGCCTGGAGGTGCGGGTCGGTCTTGTACTGGCCGTGGCGGATCCGGTAGTCGTCGAGCGTCTGGATCTCGCGCCTCGGGCTGTGCGCCCGCACCACCCTGGCGCCGCCCTCGTAGATGTAGTCGCCGAGGTGGATGACGGCCTCGATGTCGGCTGCGGCCGCGACGTCGGCGTAGGGGGTGAAGTGCCCGTCCGCGAAGTTCTGGCACGAGACGAACGCGAACGTGACGGCCTCGACCATCGCGTTGCCCGGGGGAGTGGTGCGCGTACGGCCGACCGGGCTGATGTCGTCCCCGGCCTTGAAGCGGTAGAAGTACTCCTGCCGCGGCCCGAGCCCGAAGACCTCGACGCGGACGCTGTGCGCCTCGTCCGGAAGGGCGACGGTTGTCCCCTTGCGGACGATCGAGTGGAAGCTCTCGTCACGGGCGACCTCGAAGCGCACCTCGTAGGGCTCGGGCGGCAGGCCGCCGCCGACGGCGAAGGGATCCGTGACCAGCCGCGTCCAGAGCACGACGCCGGTCGGGCTCGGGTCGCCGGAGGCGACGCCGAGCATGAAGGGGTTGCGGTCGAAGTGGGCCTGGGCGAGGGCCGGCCCGCTCGCGATCCCGGCCAGCGCCACGCCGGCGGCCAGCGAGCCTCCGGACCTCAGCAGCGTCCTCCGGCTGATGCGCCGGTCCCAGTCGCCAGAGATGGCCACGGCTGCGTCTCCTTGCATCGGGTGAGAAGCCGTGACGAGTGTCCGGCCCGCGCGCTGGCGCGGGCAGACCCCAAAGGGGTGAAGTCACTCAGCCCTGCGGGGCGCGAGCACCGGGTCCGCGTGGCGGACCCGGTGCTCTGACCGTGGCGGTTGCGCGAGCGGCTCAGCGGCCGTCGCGGTCCTCGGTGTACGGGTCGCGGCTGCCCGACTTGGCCAGCCCGCGGCTCACCATGTACCCGACCGTGAGGACGGTCACGTACAGCCAGACCTGCTTGGCTCCGAGGCCGCCGGCGTCTGCCTGGTCCACGACGGCGCCGGCGATCAGGACGCCGAGGGTCGCGACGACGTACGTGATCAGCTCGGTCGTCTTGAACGCCGCCTTGGTCTCGGTGCTGCGACGGACGGCGCCGCGGTCGGCGAACGTGCGGCCGTCGGCGGTGGCGCGAGTCGATGCTGCTGCGGGAGAGGTTGCCATGGAGTGGCTCCTTTGGATGGATGTGCCGAAGCGCCCCTGGGGGCATGCGTCCAGCGGTTTGATTTGAGGTCGCGGCCGGTGGCCGGCGACCGACGCCGTCACGTGAGTCCGCGCGGTACGCACCTCTCCCGGAGGGAAGGTTGCGCGGGCAGAGGAACTTCGCCAACGTCCGTCTTGTCGAGGTCAGCTGCGGCAACCCGTGAGTCCACGAGCGTCCGTCATCGATGCCCTCGTCCCCTCAGGCTTCCACGCCGCGAGGGAACGCAAACATCCGCCGCTGCGAGTACGAAAGACCGCTCAGGTTCCCGCGGAGCCGTCCGCCGTGCGAGCGGCGTCGTCGCGCAGCTGACCCTCGAGTGTCGCCTTGATGCCGTCCTCGCGTGGCTCGGCGAAGAAGAACATCTCGACGATGATGTCCGGGTCGAACATGATCTGCGACTGGTAGTTGACGACCGTGCGGCCCGTCGTCTGCTCGACCAGGCCGGTCAGCACGTCGGTCATGTCGTTCTCGAACAGCTGGCGGAACTCGCGGACCAGGTTCTGCCGGCCGAACCTGAGCATCGTCTGCTCGGCGGTCGTCAGGCCGCCGCGCATGACGACGATGAGCAGGTCGTCGAGCATGTAGCTCTTGGCCTGCTCGGGGCCCTTGCCGAAGAACTGCTTCTTCGCGCGGACCATCTCGTCCGAGAGCCGCGCGAGCATGTCGCCGCCGCGCAGCTCAGGCGGGTCTGCCATCGGCCCCTCGCTCATTGCGGCAGCGTAGCGTCGGCGGGGCGGACGCCCACGCTCGGCTAGCATGCGCTGTCGACTGCGGAGCCGGTGGCGCTCGACGAGCGATGCCGCGCCCGACGTCCAGCAGCGGTAGATGGTTTCGCGGGCCTCACGGGTCGTGCGGTTGTCTCCTGATCCAAGCACCCTCTACAGGAGATCTGCATGTCCGAGACATCACTCGCACCGCTCGCACCCCCGGTGACGCCGCTCACCATCGACGAGGCACTCGTGGGACGCCGTACGGTCGTAGCGGTCGCCGGCGAGATCGACATCAACACCACTGGGGCGCTGCAAGCGGCGATCGAGTCCGCAGCGAGCCGCGCCTTTGAGATCTGGCTCGACCTGACTGACACGACCTTCATGGACTCGAGCGGGCTCCACGCCATCGCCGCGGCCCGCACGCGGCTGTCCGACGCCAACCGCCGGCTCGTCGTCATCTGCCCGGACGGCCCGGTCCTGCGCGTGCTGACCCTCACCGGCTTCGACGAGATCCTCGAGATCCACCCCAGCCGC
>DASTIC010000039.1:0-3070 GCA_035717845.1 Solirubrobacteraceae bacterium | reverse complement strand
CCAGGGCCGTACGCAGGACCTCGTCGACGTCCAGCGAGCGGCTGACCGTCTCGGCGACGGTGTGGAGAATCCTGAGGTGGGGCTCCACCCCGCGAACCGTCAGCCGGACGAGCCGAGCGTCCGGCGCGCGTCCTCGTCGTCGACGATCAGGAGCCGGCCCGGACCGCTCGCGCTCGCGCCACCGCGCACGGTCAACATTCTAGCGCGAGTGACGGGCGGGCCGTGCACGCCTGGGGACGCGCCGGGCACCGGCCCGTCAGCCGGCGGTGCGGGTGACCCAGCCGGCGACGAGGCCGAGCGCGTCGTCCAGCCGGGCGGGGTCCGACGCGCCAGCCTGGGCCAGATCGGGGCGTCCGCCGCCGCGCCCGCCGGCGGCGGCGGCGACTTCCTGGATGAGCTTGCCCGCTGGGAACCGGCGCGTCAGGTCCTTGGTGACCGCGGCCACCAGGTGCACCCGCCTGTCGAGCACGCTGCCCACGCAGACGACGCCCGAGCCCAGGCGGTCGCGCAGGGTGTCGGCGAGCGCGCGCAGGCCGTCCGGGTCGAGGCCGTCGATGCGGGCGGCCACCACCGCCACACCCGCCACCTGGCGCGCCGAGGCCAGCAGGTCCGCGGCGCGCGAGCGGGCCAGCCGCGCCTCCAGCGTCGCGAGCTGCTTCTCGAGCGCCCGCTGCTCGTCGAGCAGCTTGCGCAGGCGCTCGGGCGCGTCGGCCGGCGAGGTCTTGAGGATGTCGCCGATCTCGCGCAGCACGCGCTCCTGCCGCGCCACCGCCGCCACCGCGGCCGTGCCCGCTACCGCCTCCACCCGGCGCACGCCCGAGGCCACCGCGCCCTCCGTCGACACCTTGAAGAAGCCCAGCTCGCCCGTGCGGTGCAGGTGCGTCCCGCCGCAGAGCTCCGTCGAGAAGTCGCCGATCCGGATCACCCGGACGCGGTCGCCGTACTTCTCGCCGAACAAGGCCATGGCCCCCGCCGCCAGCGCGTCCTTGAGATCCATCTCCTCGCGAGCCACGTCGAGGTTGGCCTGCACCTGCTCGTTGACCAGCTCCTCGATCTGCTCGACCTCACGGTCCTTGACCGCGCCGCCGTGCGAGAAGTCGAAGCGCAGGTGATCGGGTGCGACGAGCGACCCCTGCTGCGTGACGTGGGTGCCGAGCACCCGGCGCAGCGCGGCGTGCAGCAGGTGCGTCCCCGTGTGGTGCTGGGCGAGGCCCTGCCGGCGCGGCGACTCCACGGCCACCGCGACATCCTCCCCCTCGCGGAAGCCGCCGCTCCGCACGCGCACCCGGTGCACGATGAGCCGCGAGCCGCGGTAGTAGGTGTCGACGAGCTCGCCGCGACCCGACCGGCCGATCAGGGCGCCGGCGTCGCCGACCTGGCCGCCCGACTCCGCGTACGCGGGGGTGCGGTCCAGGATCACCTCGACCTCGTCGCCCTCCGTCGCCTCCGTCACGCGGCGGGTGCCGGCGACGAGGGCGAGGATGCGCGCCGGCGATGTCAGGGTGTCGTAGCCGACGAACTCCACCGCGGGCAGCTCGGTGGCGAGCCGCTGGTAGAGACCGGTCCGGCCGTCCTCGTCGCCGTCCCCGGTCCCGAAGCTCGCCCCCGCGCGCGCTCGCGTCCGCTGCGACTCCATCTCGCGGCTCCAGGCCGCCTCCGTCGCCTCGGTGACCACCCAGCCGCGGTCGCCCAGGATCTCCTCGGCGAGGTCCCGCGGGAACCCGTAGGTGTCGTAGAGCGTGAACAGGAGCCGCCCGTCGATGGCGCGGCCGCGGCCCTCGCCCTCGGCCGCGAGGTACTCGTCGATCCGGCGCATGCCCTGATCGAGCGTCTCGGCGAAGCGCTCCTCCTCGTGCCGCACCGTCTCCTGCACCCGCGGCTGCTCACCTGCCAGCTCCGGGTAGGCGCGGCCCATGATCTCCACGACCCAGGCCACGGTGCGCCAGAGGAACGCGTCCGTCAGGCCGAGCTTGCGACCGTGCCGCATCGCGCGCCGCATGATCCGGCGCAGCACGTAGCCACGCCACTCGTTGGAGGGCAGCACGCCGTCGGCGATCAGGAAGCTGGCGGCCCGGGCGTGGTCGGCGATGACGCGCATCGACACGTCGTGCTCGGGGTCCGCGCCGTACGCCACGCCCGAGAGGCGCGCCACGTTGCCGATGAGCGGGGCGAGCAGGTCCGTGTCGAAATTCGACCGCGTGCCCTGCATGACCGCGGCGATGCGCTCGAGCCCCATGCCGGTGTCGATCGACGGCCGCGGCAGCGGCGTCAGGGTGCCGGCGGCGTCGCGGTTGAACTGCATGAACACGAGGTTCCAGATCTCCAGCCAGCGGTCGCACTCGCATGCCGGCCCCTGGCACGCGCGCCCCGCGGCCTCCTCCGCGCACGGCAGGTCGTCGCCCTGGTGGACGTGGATCTCGGAGCACGGGCCGCAGGGCCCGGTGTCGCCCATGGCCCAGAAGTTGTCCTTCTCGCCCAGGCGCAGGATCCGGTCGTCGGTGAGGCCGGCGACCTTCCGCCAGAGCCCGAAGGCGTCGTCGTCGTCGGTGAAGACGGTGGCCTTCAACCGCGCGGGATCGATGCCGAGATCGCGCGTGAGGAGCTCCCACGCGTAGGCGATGGCGTCCGCCTTGAAGTAGTCGCCGAACGAGAAATTGCCGAGCATCTCGAAGAACGTGTGGTGGCGGGCCGTCCGCCCGACGTTCTCCAGGTCGTTGTGCTTGCCACCGGCGCGGACGCACTTCTGGCACGTCGCCGCCCGCGCGTACTCCCGGCGCTCCTCTCCGAGAAAGACGCCCTTGAACTGCACCATGCCCGCGTTGGTGAAGAGCAGGGTGGGGTCGCTCCCCGGGACCAGCGACGACGAGGCGACGCGCGCGTGCCCGTTCCGCTCGAAATACTTGAGAAAAGCCTCGCGCAGCGCCTCGCCGGTCATAGGGATGTGATTCGACCATCCGGCCAGCGGGGCCGCCGGGGAGGCTCGTCCATGCGGCAGCGCGCGCCTATGGTTCGCCGGCCGGCGACCCGAGCACCTCGCGGACGACGCGCGCGACGATGGAGCCGGAGAACC
>DASTIC010000038.1:0-3016 GCA_035717845.1 Solirubrobacteraceae bacterium | reverse complement strand
GCACGATCGTGGCGCTTCTCGCGGTCACGGCCGCGCTGACGGTCCCCGCGTGCGGCGACGAGGACTCGCGGTCGGGCGACAATGGCCGGATGATCCTGGCCACCACGACGAGCACGCGGGACTCGGGCCTGCTCGACGAGCTGCTGCCACGTTTCGAGAAGGAATCTGGCTGCTCGGTGAAGACGGTTGCGGTCGGCTCCGGGGAGGCACTGGAGCTCGGCGAGAATGGCGACGCCGATGCTTTGCTGGTGCATTCCCCGGAGGCGGAGGAGGCGTACATGCGGGGCGGGCACGGCACGAGCCGAAAGGCCGTGATGCACAACGACTTCATCGTCGTCGGCCCGGTCGACGATCCGGCGAAGATCATGGGCGTGAGCTCGGCCGCCGAGGCCTTTGCTCGTATCGCGATGGCGGAGGCGCTGTTCGCCTCGCGCGCGGACGAGTCGGGCACGCACACGAAGGAGCTGTCGCTCTGGGAGGCGGCCGGGATCGAGCCCGCCGGCCCGTGGTACATCGAGACCGGCCAGGGGATGGGCGAGACGCTCACGATCGCGAGCCAGAAGCAGGCCTACACGCTCTCTGACCGCGGCAGTTACCTCGCGACCGAGAACCTCGACCTCGAGTTGCTGGTCGAGGGCGGCAAGGACCTGCTCAACGCCTACCACGTGATTGTCGTCAAGGGCGAGGACGTCAGTCGCGACTGTGCCCAGCGGCTCTCAGACTGGATCACCTCACCGGGGGCCCAGCGGGAGATCGGCCGCTTCGGGGTCGAGGAGTACGGCGAGCCGCTGTTCGTCGCGGACGCGGCCGTCTGATGGACGCGGTCCATGAGGTGCTCGGCCGCTCGGCGCTGGTCTCGCTGACCGCGACCGCGATCGCGCTCGCGCTCGGCGTGCCGCTCGGCACCTGGCTCGCGCTCGCGCCGCGCCGTGGCGGGGCGGCGCTCGCGACCGTGGTCAACACCGGCATGGCGATCCCAACCGTGGTCGTCGGGCTGGTCGTCGCGCTGCTGCTGTGGCGAAGCGGGCCGCTTGGGGAGCTCGAGCTGATCTACACGCTCCGCGGGATGATCATCGCCCAGGTTCTGATCGCGACACCGCTGATCGCCGGCATCACCATGGCGGGGCTGCAGGCGCTGCCGCCCGAGCTCGCCGATCAGCTGCGCGCGCTCGGCGCGAACAAGCCGCAGCTCGTCGTGCGGCTGTGGATCGAGGCGCGCGTGCCACTCCTCGCCGCCGCGATGGCGGGCTTCGGGCACGCGATCTCAGAGGTCGGGTCGGCGACGATCGTGGGCGGCAACATCCACGGCCAGACCCAGGTGATGACCACCTCGATCGTCGAGGAGGTCGGCCGCGGCGACTTCAGCGACGCGCTCGTCTACGCAGCGATCCTGCTCGCGCTCGCCTTTACGATCAACGCGCTCCTCACGTCGGTGCAGCAGCGCGCCGCCGCATGGGCTCAGTCCTGAAACTGCGGGACGTTCGCCACCGCCGCGGCGGGCGCGAAGTCCTCGCGATCGACGAGCTCGACCTGGACGCCGGCGAGCGGCTGGCGGTGCTCGGCCCCAACGGCGCCGGAAAGACCACGCTGCTGCGGCTGCTCGCCGCGCTCGATACGCCGACCGCCGGCAGCGTCGAGCTGGACGCCGTGAGTACAGCCAGCGCGGACGTGAGTCTCCGGCAGCGGATCGGCTACGCCACGCAGCGCCCCGGCCTCCTGTCCACAAGCGTCATCCGCAACGTCGAGCTGCCCCTGCGCTGGCGCGGCTTCGACCGAGCGACGCGACGCAGGGCTGCGCAAGCCGCCCTCGAGCGCGTCGGCGTCGCGCGCCTCGCCGACCGCAAGGCGCTGTCGCTCTCCGGCGGCGAGGCCCAGCGCGTGAGCCTCGCGCGTGCGCTCGCGCTCGAACCGCAGCTGTTGCTGCTCGACGAGCCGGCGGCCGGGCTCGACGCCGAATCCCGCCAGGCGTTTCTCGACGACCTCGAGGCCGCGCTCGCCGGACGCTCCGCGACGGTCGTGCACGTCTCGCACCGCGCAGACGAAGCGCTGCGACTCGCAGACCGGGTCGCGCTCCTGGTTGACGGCGTGATCCGCCAGATCGGCACACCGGCGTCGGTCGTCCAGCAACCCTCCGACGCGACCATCGCGAAACTCGTCGGCTACGACAACGTGCTTCTCGTCGACATCGACCGCTCCGGCGAAGTGCTGATCGGCGGCGCCCCGTCGGGAGCTCGCCTGACCGCTCCACCTGGCCCTGCCACCCTCGCCGCCTGGGGAGCAGCCATCCGCATCGGCCCGCCGGGTGGCGGGCCTCTGTCCGCCACGGTCAAGCGCGTGTCACCAGGTCCCGGCCACTGGAACGTCACGCTCGCCGCCGGCGAGACCCTGCGCGCGCACGTGCCGCTCAACGACAAGCCACCACAAGTGGGCGAGCCCGCGGCGGTGCAGCTCGACCTGACACACGCGACCGTGATTTCGGCGGAGCGGGCGGGGTAACACGGCACGCCTGTAGAACGGCGCTGTCGGCGCCGCCCGGCGATGACGCGCGGGAGTTCATTCAATCAGTCACTTGACTGAGCAGATGATTGCATGTACCGTCCGGCACATGCCGGTCGTCCCCGGTGAGCTGTTAGAGGAGGTGGCGCGCCTGTTCGCACTTCTGAGCGATCCGACGCGGCTGCGGCTCCTGAGCCAGCTGCACGACGACGGCGAGCTGAGCGTGGGCGAGCTGGCCCAACGGACCGGCGTGGCGGTGGCGAACGTCTCGCAGCACCTCAACCGGCTGGCGATCGCCGGGGTGGTCGCGCGCCGGCGTGACGGCAAGCACGTCCGCTACCGGATCGCCGATCCGCGGCTGGAGGAGCTGTGCGATCTGGTGTGCTCCGGCGTTCGCGAGCGCGCGGGACTGCTGGCCGGGTGAGATGACCGCCCATGCCGAGCACGGCGGCGCGGACGGGGCGACCCAGGCCGGCGACTTCGACCTGCGCGTGCTGCTCGGCGGCGGCGACCGCGAGAA
>DASTIC010000037.1:0-9987 GCA_035717845.1 Solirubrobacteraceae bacterium | reverse complement strand
CAGACGATCGTCATCCCGGGCTGGGTGACGCCGAGCTCCGGCCCGATCACGTGCACGATGCCCTGGCGATCGGAGCCGATCGAGTAGACCGGGATGCCGAACTCGGCGCAGTTGCGCTCGAGCGTCTCGACCTGCACGCGCGAGAGCTCGTCGCGGATTCGGGCGGCGACCGGCGTGCCGTCGGTCGGCACGTTGTGGTCGGCGGTCGCGAGCGTGCGGTCGGGCCGGCGGACCGGTCGGCCGGCGAGGCGCAGGCCGTCGAACGCCTGCGGGCTCGTGACCTCGTGCACGAGATGCAGGTCGATGTAGATCAACCCGGCCGCGACCTCGTGGGCGGCCCAGATCTTGTCGAACAGCGTGCTCGGGCTCATGAGCGGCGCAGCCCCGCCGAGACGACGGCCAGCAGGACGGCCTCCTCCTCTCCGGGGTTCTCGAAGTGGTGCGGAAGGTCGGCGTCGAAGGTCACGGTGTCGCCGGTCTCGAGGCGGTGGCGGGCGCCGTCGACCAGCAGGTCGACCGTCCCCGACTCGACGACCGAGGTCTCGCGCGCGCCCGGCTCGTGCATGGGCGGGTCGCCGGGGCCGCCGGTCGCCGCGCCGGGCCCGAGCCGGTGGCGGGAGACCTCGGCGCGCAGGCCGGGCAGCGGCGGGGTGAGGATCTCGTAGCGGTGCCCGTCGGCGCCGCCGCCGCGCCCCTCGCCGGCCCGCACGACGCTCACCGTCCCGCCCTCGTCGAGCCGCAGCAGCTGCGACAGGCGCAGCTCCAGCCCGGCGGCGATCCGGGCGGCGGTCTGGAGGGTCGGGCTTGTCTCCCCGCGCTCGACCTGGGAGAGCATCGGCGCCGATACGCCGGAGCGCGTGGCGAGGTCCCGCAGTGACAGGTCCATCGCCTCGCGCAGAGCGCGGACCCGCGGCCCGATCGCGATTGCCGCCATACGCGCGTACGTTATCACGTACGGCCAACGGCAAACTGCGCTGGTTAGGGAGGTGAGGGAGCCAACCGGTGCGCGAACTATCCCCGCTTACCGTCGGAAACCGACGGCGATCCGGGATAGTTCGCGAACTATCCCGAGTTAGCCGCGGAAACCGCGGCTAACCGCGCATCGTTCGGGCCATCGCCAGCCACGCTGGCCCCCTCGCCTCCCTACCCAGCCGCCGTTGACGTTCGCCGAGGTCGCCATCATGCCCGGCGTGCCGATCACCGAGCTGCCCGACACACTCGTCCTCGGCGCCGGCGGGACGCTCGGCGAGGCGTGGCTGCGCGGGCTACTGAGCGGGATCGAGTCCGCGTCGGGGCTCGACTTCCGCAGCTGCGAGTACCTGGTCGGGACGTCGGCGGGATCGATCGTGGCCGCGGCCCTGGCCGGCGGCCGGCGGCCGGAGGCCGGGGACCGCGCCGCCCGTGAGTGGGGCGAGGCCGCGGCGCCGCCTGCGGAGAGCTCGCTGCGCCGGCTCGGCGGGGCCGCCGCGCGGCTGGGCGCTGCCGCCGCGTCTCCCCTCGCCCCCGTCGCGCTCGCCGGGCTCGAGCCCGCCGGCCGGCTCGCCCGCGCGGCTGCGCTGGCGGCCGCCCCGCGCCCGCACCGTCGGCTCGACGGCCTCGGCCGCCAGCTCGCGGCGCTCGGCGCGCACTTCGACGGGCGACTGCGCGTCGCGGTGGTCGACCGCCGCAGCGGGCGCCGGGTGATGCTCGGCGCCCCCGGCGCGCCGACCGCGAGCGTCGCCGACGCCGTGCTCGCCTCCTGCGCGGTCCCGTGGCTGTTCGCGCCGGTCGAGATCGGTGGGCGCGAGTACGTCGACGGCGGCGTCTGGAGCCCGACGAACCTCGACGCGGCGCCCGGCGGACGCGGCGCCCGCGTGCTGTGCCTGGCGCCGACCGCCGGACCGGCCACGCCGCGCACCGCGGCGGGGGCGCTGCGCGCGGTAACGGCCGCCGCCCTCGCGGCCGAGGAGATGGCGCTGCGGGCGCGCGGGATGCGCCCGCGCACGATCGTGCCCGACGCCGCGTCGATCGCGGCGATCGGCGCCGACCTGATGCACGCCATGCCCAGCGAGCGGGTGCTCGACGCCGCCTTCGCCCAGGGCCAGGCGCTGGCTACGGGGTAGGCGTCAGCTCGGGCGTCTCGGCCGCCTCGGCGGCCACCGCCACCTTGCGCTCCGCGTTGGCGAGCGCGCGCACGTAGGCGAGCGCCGCCGCCTCGATGATGTCGGTCGACACGCCCTGCCCGGCCGCCGACTGGCCGGCCACCTCGAGCACCACGCTCGCCTCGCCGAGCGCGTCCTGGCCGCCGGTCACCGCGTCGATCCGGAACTCGCGCAGCCGGGCCTCGCGCTTGGTCGCCACGTTGATCGCGCGGAAGATGGCGTCGACCGGGCCATCGCCGGTGAAGTTGCCCTGGACCAGCTCGCCCGACGGCAGCCGGACCGCGACCACGGCGTGCGGCGGGCGGCGCGACGAGGCTTCGACGTCGAACCACTCCAGCGTGTAGGAGGCCAGCTCGGTACGCAGCTCGTCGGTCACCAGCGCCTCGAGGTCCATCGCCGTGACCTGCTTCTTCTTGTCCGCGATCTCCTTGAAGCGCTTGAACGCGGTGTTCAGCGCCTGCCCGTCGACCGTGAAGCCCAGCTCCTCGAGCGCCGACTTGAGCGCGTGGCGGCCCGAGTGCTTGCCGAGCACGATCGACGACACGTCGTCGACCCCCACCGTGGCGGCGTCCATGATCTCGTAGGTCGAGCGCTCCTTGAGCACGCCGTCCTGGTGGATGCCGGACTCGTGGGCGAAGGCGTTGCGGCCCACGATCGCCTTGTTGGGCTGCACGGGATAGCCGGTCAGCCGGGAGACGAGCCGGCTCGTGCGGGCGATCTCGCGGGTCTGCACGTCGCACGACAGCCGCAGCGCGTCGGCGCGCGTGTGGAGCAGCATCACGAACTCCTCCAGCGACGCGTTGCCGGCCCGCTCGCCGATCCCGTTGATCGCGCACTCGACCTGCCGCGCGCCGGCCTGCACGCCGGCGAACGAGTTGGCGACCGCCAGGCCGAGGTCGTCGTGGCAGTGCACCGAGAGCACGACCCCGCGCAGCGCGGGCACCAGCTCGTACAGGCGCCCGAGGAACGCCGCGTACTCGTCCGGCATCGCGTAGCCGACGGTGTCGGGGATGTTGATCGTGGTCGCCCCCTCCTCGATGGCGGCGGCCACCACCTCGGCGGTGAACTCGACGTCGGCGCGGGTGGCGTCCATCGGCGAGAACTCGACGTCGTCGGCGAACGACTTGGCGTGGGCGACCGCCGCGCGAGCCTGGCCGAGCACGTCCTCGCGCGTCGACTGGAGCTGGTGCTCGATGTGGATGTCGGAGGTGGAGATGAACGTGTGGATGCGCGGCCGCTCGGCGTCCCGCACGGCGTCCGCGGCGCGCTCGATGTCGGCCGCGTGGGCGCGCGCGAGCCCGGCGATGACCGGACCGTGGACCTCGCGGGCGATCGCCTGCACGGCGTCGAAGTCGCCCGGCGAGGCGATCGGGAAGCCGGCCTCGATGACGTCCACTCCGAGGCGCGCGAGCTGGTGGGCGATCTCGAGCTTCTCGGTCGCGTTCAGCGAGATGCCGGGGGACTGCTCCCCGTCTCGCAGCGTGGTGTCGAAGATGATGACCCGGTCGTCGTGCATCGCGGCCTCGCGGCCGCCGAGCCTAGCTCACAGGTCGATCTCGAACCAGACCCGCGTGCTGCCGCGCTCGACGCCCCAGCGGTCGGCGACCTTGTCGACGAGCCGCAGCCCGTGGCCGCCGCCCTCGTGCGGCGGGGAGTCCGACGGGCGCATCTCGGGCAGCGGCCCGGCGCCCGGATCGTGCACCGTGAAGCGCACCCGCACGGCGTCGCGCGTGATGATCATGCGGATCTCGCCCTCATCGGGCCCGTACTTGACCGCGTTCGTCACCAGCTCCGAGATGAGCAGGGTGGCGTCCTCGGTCCGCTCGCGGCCGAGCTGCGCCTCCAGGGCGCGCACGCGAGCGCGCGCACGTCGTGGTGCGTCCGTGGTGCGCTCGAGGTTCAGTACGGTCTCGGTCATTCGCGGCCTCGCGTACCCTCTTCCGTCCGCATGACACCTGAACCGTGTGAATTCGAACTCCGCGCCGAAGGCACTGGCGCGACGGCCCTTGTGGCCGTCAAGGGAGAGCTCGACATCGCCACCCTGCCGGAGTTGGAGCAGGTGGTCCGCAGCCTGCGCTCGCCGGACCTCGAGAGGCTGGTGGTCGACCTGCGAGAGGTCGCGTTCCTCGACTCGATGAGCATCGAGATGCTGCTGCGCCTGCACACCGAGCTGGCGGACGCCGGCGCGGAGCTCCTCGTCGTGCGAGGGCCCCGCGCCGTGCACCGCGTGTTCGAGCTGACCGGGCTCGACCAGGTGCTGGTCATGGTCGACCAGCCCCCGGCTCGCGTCACACCGTCCTGAGCGTCACGGCGAAGCCGCGCGAGGCGGCCTTGGCGAGGATGCCCTGGACGGTTGGGCCCTCCTCGCTGCACGCGCCGGCGCACAGACGGCTCACGATGCCGAGCGCCTTTCCGGTGCGGATGTGCACGAGCGGGCCGCCGGAGTCGCCCCAGTGGATGGGGCCGCTGACGTCGTAGGTGGACGCGTCGTCGAAGCCCATCACGGCCTGACGCTGCTCCTGGGTGGGCTCGGTGGTCCCGTAGCCGAGCCCGTAGCCGGAGAGCTGGATCATGTCGCCCATGAGCGTGTCGGCGGGGACGGTCGACCCCTTCGGGTAGGCCGGGTGGCCCTTGACAGCGGGGCTCACCCGCGCGAGGTCCTCGGCGTCGACCTCGATGAACGCGAAGTCCCAGGCGGTCGTGTTCGCGTCGCCGATGAAGGCGACGCTGCCGAACTCGACGCCGTCGATGTCGCGCACGCGCTGGCCGATCCGCTCCACGCAGTGGGCGGCGGTGCCGAGGTACGTCTTGCCGGACCCGGAGTAGGCGAAGTTGAGGGTGCACGAGCCGGCGTCGGTCTCGTGGTAGGCGCCCGGCTGGAGCGTGACGGCGGCGGAGGCGGCCGCGGGGGCCGCGAACGCGACGGCCATCGCCGCAGCCGCGGTGATGAGAGTGCGTCGGAGGTTCATGGCGGCTACAACGCGGGCGCGCCACGTTCCTTGCGCTCGGCTACCGCGACACGTGGATCCCGAGCGCCCGGGGAGCCGCGCAGACGGCGCGCGTGAGCGGATCCGGGCGGCGCCCGGCGCCCTCGAGCCGCTCGGCGCGCAGGAACGCGCGGCGCACGATCACGCCACCGAGCCAGGCGAGCGGCTCGGGCGGCACGCGGACCGGCGTGTGGTCGAGCAGCACGGGTGCGCGCGCCCCGACCACCAGGCTCGCGAGGGTGCGGCCGGCGAGGTGCGACGGCCCGACGCCGTTGCCGGTGTAGCCGAACGCGTAGTGCACGGGGCCGTCCTCGAGCGTGCCGATCTGGGGCAGGTGGCTGGGCGAGACGTCGATCGGCCCTCCCCAGGCGTGGGCGATCCGGCGCCCGGCGAGGGCGGGCAGCATCTCCACCAGATGCGCCCGGGTCGCGGCCACCGTCGCGGCGTCGACCTCGACGCGCCCGTCGAGCCGGGCGCCCCACGCCAGCGGTCCGCCTCCCCAGCCGAACGCGACCCGGCCGTCCGGCGTCGTGCGGAAGTAGTGCACGAACGTGCGCCCGTCGGTGATCGTCTCGCCGCCGGTCCAGCCGATCCGCTCGAGGACGTCGGGCACCGGCTCGGTGAGGACGATGTGCGACGAGGTCACCGAGAGGCGCGACCGCAGCGGGCGCACGCCGCGGGTGCCGGCGTTGAGCGCGAGCACGGCTGCGCCGCCCCTTACCCGGGCGGACGCCGTCTCGGCGACCACCTCTCCGGGGCTCACCCGCAGCGCGCGCACGCGCGAGCGCTCGTGGATCGCGACCCCGCGCTCGAGCAGCCGGCGGCGCAGCCCGAGCGCCAGCCGCGCCGGCTGCACGCTGGCGTCGTCGGGGACGAGGAGCCCGCGCCGGAAGCGCGGCGAGTCGCAGCGCGCGCGGAGCGCCCGCTCGTCGAGGGCGACGACCCGGCCGGGGGCGATCTCGGCGGCGGCGAGGATCCGGTCGATCACGGCGTCCTGGGCCTCGCTCGTCGACGCCATCAGGAACCCCGACCGGCGGAACCAGGCGTCGACGCCCTCCTGCTCGCACCAGGCGCCGATCGCGCTCACGCTGTCCGAGGAGGCCTCGCACGCCGCCAGCGCGCGCACGTCGTCGAAGCGCTCACGCAGCGAGGGGAGGTTCGACCACAGCGTCTCGCAGAAGCCGCCGTTGCGGCCGCTCGGCCCGTGCCCGCAGAGATCCGCTTCGAGCAGCACGACGCGCGCGCCCCGCTCGACCAGCTGCCAGGCCGTCCAGAGCCCGGTGTACCCGCCCCCCACGATCACGGCGTCGGCCTCGAGGTCACCGGCGGCGGGCGCGGTGGGCGTCACCGCCCCGGTCTCGGCGAGCCAGTAGCCGTGCGCGTCGTGCCTCACCTAGCTAGGCCTAGCTAGGAGACGAAGAAGCGGTCGGAGGCGTCGCTGAGCACGGCCTCGGCCTTCGCCACCAGCTCGTCGAGCTCGCGACGGCCGCAGATGAGCGGCGGCGAGAGGTGCAGCACGGCGTCGCCGCGGTCGTCCGGACGCGCGATCAGGCCCTCGTCGAGCAGGCGGCGGGTGAGGAAGCCGCGCAGCAGCCGCTCGCGCGCCTCGGCGTCGAAGCGCGCGTTGCCGGCGTCACGCACGAGCTCGAGCGCCCAGAAGTAGCCGTCGCCGCGCACATCGCCGACGATCGGCACCCGCTCGCGCAGCGACTCGAGCCGCCCGCGCAGGTACTCCTCGTGCTCGCGGACGTTCTCGAGCACGCCCTCGCGCTCGAAGATCTCGATGTTGCGCAGCGCGATCGCGGCCGCCACCGGGTGGCCGCCGAACGTGATCCCGTGCAGCAGCATCCGGCCCTCGTCGTAGAGCGGCTCGGCGATCCGGTCGGAGACCACCACGGCGCCCATCGGCGCGTAGGCCGACGTGAGGCCCTTGGCGAGCGTGATCACGTCGGGCGCCGGCCCGTAGCGCACGGCGGCGAACCACTCGCCGAAGCGCCCGAAGCCGGTGATCACCTCGTCGGCCACGAGCGCGATCCCGTAGCGGTCGGCGAGCTCCCGCAGGCCGGCCCAGTAGCCATCCGGCGGGACGAGCGCGCCGCCGGCGTTCTGCACCGGCTCGGCAATGATCATCGCCACCGTCTCGGGGCCGGTCTCGACGATCGTGCGCTCCATCTCCTCGAGCAGCTGCGCGCAGTGGGCGGCCGGATCCTGCTCGAGCTCGTGGCGGAACGCGTTGGTGTTCGAGACCCGCAGGACGGGGATCGGCGACGCCCCGAACGGCTCCTTCATGGGCCGCACGCCGGTGAAGCTGAGCGCGCCCAGCGTGACGCCGTGGTAGGCGATCTCGCGCGCGATCGCCTTCGTGCGCTGCGGCTCGCCCTTGGCCAGGTAGTGCTGGCGGACGATCTTCCAGGCCGCCTCGACGGACTCCGAGCCGCCGCTGGTGAAGAACACGCGGTTGAGATCGCCGGGAGCGCGCTCGGCCAGCGCCTCCGCGAGCCGGATCGCGGGCGGGTGCGCGGTCGCCCAGTTCGTGTTGAACGCGAGCGTGGAGAGCTGCTCGCCCGCCACCGCCGCCATCTCCTCGCCGAACGAGTATCCGAGCTGGCAGCAGAACAGCGAGCTCAGCCCGTCGAGATACCGCCGCCCGTCGGTGTCGAAGACGTACGCGCCCTCGCCGCGCTCGAGCACCAGCAGCCGGTTGCCGTCCGGCCCGAACGCGCCGTTGCGCGTGAAGTGCATGAGCAGGTGACGGTGCGCGAGCTCCTGGAGGTCCCCGGTCCCGACGGCATCGATCGCGGTCATGCCGCAGGATGGTCGTCACCTCCCGCTGCGCCGACAATGGTCGGAGCGTCGCGTCTCACAGCGATGGAGCCGACGAACCGTCAACGTCAGCCGCTGCTGTCGCCCGGCTCCGCGTGAGCCGTCACACTCCCGGCCATGGCCGCCAGGCTCTACGGGAACCCCGGTTCGCACCCCACCTTCGCCGCGGAGCTGATGCTCCGCCACAAGGGCGTCGACTACGAGCGGACCGACCTGCCGCAGTACCTGCACCGCGCGATGTTGCGGCTGCTGCGCTTCCGCGGCGCCACCGTGCCGGCGCTCGTGCTCGAGGACGGCCGACGGGTGCAGACGACCCGCCGGATCGCCCGCGCGCTCGAGCAGCTGCGGCCCGAGCCGCCGCTGCTCCCCGGCGACCCCGAGCGCCGCGCCCGGGTAGAGGCCGCCGAGGAGTGGGCCGACGGCGAGTTCCAGCAGCTCGCGCGCCGCATGACCTACTGGGCGCTGCGTCGCGACGGCACGACGCTCACCAGCTACCTCGAGGGCTCGAACCTGCTCTTCCCGCGCTGGATGGTGACGCCGGCGGCGCCGGTCATCATCCGGATCCTCGCCCGCGACCACGACTCGACCGACCCGGCGATCCGCCAGGACGTCGCCGACCTGCCGCGGATGCTCGACCGCATCGACGCCTGGATCGCCGACGGGCTGCTCGGCGCCGAGCCGCCCAACGTCGCCGACTTTCAGGTGGCGACGACGGTGGCGCTCCTCCGCACCCACGACGCGCTGCGCCCGGCGATCGACGCCCGCCCGGCGGGAGCGCTCGCCCAGCGCCTCGCGCCCCGCCTCCCCGGCCGGACGACGGTCGCGTTCCCCGGCGCCCCGGGCTGACCGTGGATCTGCACCCGGCGACCCGGGGCTTCGAGGACGCCGATCGCTACGAGCGCGCCCGCCCGGACTACCCGGACGCCGCCGTCGACTGGCTCGTCCGGGAGCTCGGGCTGAAGTCCGAGGGCACCGTGCTCGACGTCGGCGCCGGCACGGGCAAGCTCACCCGGCCGCTGCTGGCCCGCGGCCTCCGCGTGATCGCGGTCGAGCCCGTGGCCGGCATGCGGGCCGCGCTGGAGCGCACCACGCCCGGGGCCGACGTCCGCGCCGGGCAGGCCGAGGCGCTGCCGCTCGAGGACGCCGACGTCGACGGTGTCGTCGCCGGCCAGGCCTTCCATTGGTTCGCCACCAATGCCGTGCTGCACGAGCTGGCGCGGGTGCTGCGCGCCGGCGGCCGCCTCGGCCTCGCCTGGAACCGGCGGGACCCGGAGCAGCCTCTCCAGGCCGAGCTCGCGCGCCTGGTCGAGCCCTACCGCGCCGGCACGCCCGCCCACGCGACCGACGCGTGGCGGGCCGTCTTCGCGCCCGGCGCGCCGTTCACGCCCGTCGCCGAGCACCGGGTCCCGCATGCGCAGTGCTTGGATGCCAACGGGCTCGTCGACCGCGTCCTGTCGATCAGCTTCATCGCCACGCTGCCCGCCGGCGAGCAGCGAACGATCGGGGCCCGTGTGCGCGCGCTGGCGCAAGGGGCCCCGATCGAGCTGCGCTACGTCGCCGAGCTGAGCGTGTACTCCCGCTCGGGCTCGAGGCTCTCCTCGTCGTCGCCGTCGAGTCGCTCGACGCGCGGTTCGGGGTGACCGCGGTAGCGCTCGAAGAGGAGCCGTATCTCCTCCTGCGCGTCGCGGATGTCCCGTTCGTCTTCAGGCCCCCAGCACATTGACCGAACACCTCCTCAGGGGCTGCGGACCATACTCCGTTCGCGCCAGGATCTGAAGAGCTCAGGCCGCGGCCCGGCGGCGGCGGAACGCGAGCGCCCGGATCGCGAGGTGGAGGCCGAGGACCGTGTCCTCGTCGTCGAGCGAGACGTCGAGCAGCTCCTCGATGCGGTGCAGTCGCAGGTACAGCGACTGGCGTTCGAGGTGCAGGGCGCGGGCGGCCTGGGCTTTGCGGCCTCCGGCCGCGAGGTAGGCCTCGAGCGTGTCGAGGAGCACGCGGTGGCGGGCGGAGCCGGCCGCCACCAGCGGTCCCAGCTG
>DASTIC010000036.1:0-5057 GCA_035717845.1 Solirubrobacteraceae bacterium | reverse complement strand
GCTGCCACGGCCGTCGGCAGGGCGGCGCCGACGGCGAGCGGGAGTGATCGTCTCATGGGCGGCGCTTGCCGTCGGGCCCGATGACCCACCACAGGCCGCCGTTGAGGTTCACGTTGTGGCAGCGCACCTCGCCTGGCTTCTCGTGCGCGTAGTAGTAGAGCGGCTGGTCGGCGTAGGTGACCTGAAGCTTGCTGTCGCGCCGCTTGACGGTGCCGAGTAGCGAGGCGTCGATGCCCTTGCCGGCGACGGGGTCACCCTTGGTGAAGACGGGTGGCCATGCCTTGGCGCATTCGTCGTAACAGACCGTGTCGCCTTTCGGGTCCTTCTCGAAGATGTAGATCGCCTGGCGCTTGGAGTCGAAGATCATCTTGCCGAACTCCGAGTCTCCGATCGTGACGGTGGTGCCCTTGCCCTTGGCCATGGCGGCGTCCTCGTCGTCCTTGGCCATGGCCGCGTCCTCGTCGTCCTTCTTCATGGCGGCGTCGTCGGCGTCCTTCTTCTGCATCGCCGCGTCCTCGCCTTGCTGGCCGGTGGTGGCGGGCGTCTCGTCGTCGCTGCCGCATCCCGCTATGGCCAGCAGTGCGGCGATCAGGAGCATCGGAAGCATCTTCATGCGGCGATCCTTCCGCTCGACCCTTACGTGGGGATTACGAATCGCACGCGGGTCCCGGCGTCGCTGTCGGCGAGCCAGATCCGGCCCCCGTGACCCTCGACGATCGCGCGCGAGATGGCCATGCCGAGGCCGGCGCCGCCGCGCGAGCGCGACGCCTCGCCGCGTACGAACGGCTCGAAGACCCGCTCGCGTTCGTCGGCGGAAATGCCGTCGCCGGTGTCGGCGACTTCGACCTCGATCCAGTCACCGGCGTCCTCGGCGCGCACGGTGACGCTGCCATCGGGCGGGGTGTGGTGGATGGCGTTGCGGATCAGGTTGAACAGCACGCGTTGCAGCTTTTCGGGGTCCGCGCGCGCGGGGCGAGGGAGGAGCGGGAGGTCCGCGGCGACGGCGACGCCCTTGGACTCGGCCTCGGGGCCCATCGCGGCGACGGCTTCCTCGACCAGCTCGCACAGCTCCACCTGGCGGATGGACCACTCGAGGTCGCCGGCTTCCAGGCGCGAGAGCTCGAACAGGTCGTCGATCATCGACCCCAGCGCCGTGACGTGCGTCCGCATCGCCGCGAGGTAACGCGGCAGGGTGTCGGCGTCGACGAGGTCATCCTCGACCGCGTCGACCATCAGCCGCAGCGAAGTCATCGGGGTGCGCAGATCGTGCGAGATCGCGGCGACGAGGTCGCGACGAGCGGTATCTGAGGCGTCGCGGCGGCGCTCCTCGCTAGCCAGCCGCTCGATCATCGAGTTGGCCTCCGCGGCCAGCTCAGTCAATTCCCGCGCGGCTCCGGCGGCGGCGCGCTGGTCGCGTTGCCCGTCGCCGACCGAGCGCAGGACGTCGCGGACGTCCGCGACCTCGGTGACGACCCGAGCGGCCGCGACGTGCGCGGCGCGGAGTGCGACCAGCGCCGCGGCGAGCACGATCGCCGACACCATGAGCGCGTCGTGGTTCGACACGAACATCAGCTCGGCAGCGGCCAAGACGGCGGCCAGGATGACCCCGACGGCGACAGCAATCACGACCGTGAACCGGCCGCGCAACGAACGAGTCGAGCCGCGACGCGAAAGCGCGTGCGCGACGGCAAGTCCGGTAGTCGAAATGGTCGCGACGAGGCCGGCGGTGACCCAGGCAGGATGGGCGCCGTAGACGGGCCAGATGATGAGCGCACAGAGCGCGCCGGCGGCCACCGGGAACGCGAGCGACCGGGTCATGGCGCGTCGGGCCGGAAGCGATAGCCGACGCCCCATACGGTCTGGATCCACCTCGGGGAAGCGGGATCCGGCTCGACCTTCGCCCGCAGGCGCCGGATGTGGACGGTGACCGTTGTCACGTCGTTGTAGAAGGGGAACTGCCAGACGCGATCCATCAGCTGGTCGCGGCTGAACACCTGGCCCGGGTTCGTGGCCAGGAAATGCAGCAGCTCGAATTCGCGGTGGGTCAGCTCGACTTCCCGCCCGCCGACGGCCACTGCGCGTCCGGACGGGTCGATCTCGAGGTCGCCGAAGCGCAGCGGCTCCGCTGCTGCGTCCTCACCGCGCGTCCGGCGCAGGACGGCGTCGATCCGGGCCACGAGCTCGGCGGGGGAGAACGGTTTCACGATGTAGTCGTCGGCGCCCGATCGCAGGCCGACGAGCCGGTCGGCCTCCTCGCCCTTGGCCGTGAGCAGGATGACGGGCACACGGGCGTCGAGATCGGCATGCAGGCGCCGCATCACCTCAAGCCCGTCGAAGCCGGGCAGCATGACGTCGAGCACGACCAGGTCCGGGCGGCGGCTCATCGCCGCCGCGACTGCCGCGGGGCCATCGTGCGCCCTTGTGGTCTCGTACCCCGCGCGATCCAGGTAGCGCGCCATCACGTCGGCGATCATCGGCTCGTCTTCGACGATCAGGACCGAGCCGTGCCTGTCGACGGACCTGGCCACGCGGCCGATTATGGGGCTAGCCGAAGGTGAAGGCATACGCCTCGACCCCTCGTTCGGGCTTCAGAGTCAGCAGGTGTTCGCCGGGTTCGTCCAGGCGCGCGACTTCGTACAGCCGATGCGACGACACACGGATGGGCCGCCGCGGCCGGCCGTCGAGGCGAACGCCGACGCGGCGGGTTCCGCCGTTGCTGCCGAGCACCAGGAACACGCGGGCGGCTGTGAAACGTAGGTGCAGACGAGCGCCGTCGCCGGCCGCCACCGCGCGTGAGTCCTCCACCCGCCACCGACCGTCGAAACCGAGGTGGTGAACAGGGATCGCGGCGACCTCCGCGCGCGCCAGCTCGTACCGGCGCGTCCCCGGGCGCAGCGCACCGTGCACGAAGCGCTCAGCGCGCTCGGCGCCGAGGTAGGACTCGGGCGTCGTGCCTTCGCGGGCGCTGTCGGTCGTCGCTTGGGCCCGCGCGCCGAGTTCCGCCTCGCCGGCTTCCGCCAGCAACGTGCGGATCGCCACCTCGGTCTCCTCGTAGTCGCCCTCACCGAAGTGCGTGTAACGCACGCGCCCGCGTGCGTCGATCAGGTACTTCGCCGGCCAGAACCGGTTGTCGTAGGCGTTCCAGGTCGCGAACTCGTTGTCCTGCGCCACCGGATAGCGAATCCCGTTGCCGCGGACCGCACGCGCGACGTTGTCCGGGTCGCGCTCGAACGGAAACTCCGGAGCGTGCACCCCGATCACGGTGAGGCCGCGCTCGCGGTAGCGCCCGTCCCACGCGTTCAGGTACGGCAGCGTGCGGATGCAGTTGATGCACGAGTACGTCCAGAAATCGACCAACACCACGCGGCCGCGCAGCGAAGCGAGCGACAGCGGCCGATTCCCACGCGTGTTGAACCACTGCTGCGTTCCGACGATCTCCGGCGCCTCACCCAGGACCGGAAACTCGGAACCCGCGTCACCACCGGCCTCCGCCGCCTGTGCCAGCGAACCGCCACCGCCGTCGCCACGTAGCTCAGCGAGCCGCTCGCGCGCCGCCGCACTCGCCTCGAGCTCCCGCGACGGATTCACGAGCACCGCCGGTAGATCGTCGGCAATCGCCGTCTGGAAGCGAATGTCGAGCTCGAACGCCATCAGCACCGCGACCGCCACCATCACCGTGCCCATCGCCGCCTGCAGGCGACCGCTGCGCCGCGCCAGCCGGGACGTGAGCCGCCGGCCGCCCAGCATCAGCGCGTACAGGACCACTGCGGTGCCCAGCGCGTAGGAGAACGCCACCCCCAAGCGCCCGGCGGTGAAGTCCTGCGACGCCGACACCGTGATCACCCCCGCCAAGATCGGCCCGGCGCACGGCGCGTAGACAAGCCCCAGGCTGGCGCCGAGCAGCATGCCGGACCCGAACCCGTCGCTGCGCGCCTGAGCCTGGCGCTGAGGGATGATCCGGCTGACGGCGACCTCGACCCGCGCGGCCAAGCGCGGGACGAGTAGCGCCAACCCGAAGCCCGCCAGCACCGCGATCGCGAGGTTGCGCAGAACGTCGTCCGGCAGCCCGAGCGCCGAGATGACATAGACCAGGGCGATCGTCGCGAACGTGAATGACAGCACGAGCCCAGTCACCACGCCGAGCGGCCGTCGCCTCCCACCCGTCGCGCCCGCAGACAGCGCGACCGGCAGCACCGGAAGCACACACGGCGAGAGCGCCGTCGCCGCTCCCGCGACGAAGCCGAACACGATCAGGAGGAGCATCGCCGCCGACCGTGGCAGCCGAGTCTTACGCGCGCCTTACCGCAGCGGGGTGTCAGGCGACGGCGCGCAGCACGGCGTTCACCAGCTCAGGCGGTGTGCGCAGCTCCGGGTGACTGCGGAAGATCGCGCCGGCATCGGTGAAGCGCTGCATCTCGAGCTTGAGGGCGTCGACGCGCTCGACGAACAGGAGCTCCTCCGGATCCACGCGACCGCGGCCGATCGCGGCGCCGATGCGTCGCCTGCAGCGGCACCGGTTCGATGGGTCCAGCACACCGCAGTGTTCCTCCATGAAGCGCTGGAGCCGTTCGCGCGCGCGCTGCAGGCGCTTGCGAAACGCGGGCGGCGTGATCTCACAGATCGCCGCAGCCTCGTCGCTGGGCAGCTGCAGCACCTCGCCGAGCACGTATGCAACACGATGCTCGCGGTCGAGGCACAGCAGCATGCCCTGTGTGCAGCCGACCATCACCTCCTGGGCCAAGAGCTCGTCGTCGACGCCGCGCGGGTCGTACACGGCGTCGAGATCCCGGGCGAGGTCGTCGCCGAAGTCGGTGAAGGTGAGCGCCGGGTCCTCGGCGCGGCCGCGCCGCATCGTCAGCAGGTGGTTGACGGCGATCCGGTGCACCCACGTCGTCACGCGGGCGTCGCCACGGAACGTGCTCAGCCGCGTGGCCACCTTCACGAGGATCTCTTGCGTCGCGTCCTCGGCGTCCTGCGGATGCCACAGCATCCGCTGAGCCAGGCGGCGGACGTCGACGGCGACAGCGCGCAACAGCTGCTCGAGCGCCCGCTGGTCG
>DASTIC010000035.1:0-7428 GCA_035717845.1 Solirubrobacteraceae bacterium | reverse complement strand
GGCCGAGCGCGCCGGCGCCGACCCACACGATCTCGCCGGCCGAGCACAGCTGGTCGAGCCACGCGGTCGAGTAGGCGCCGACGCGGCGCGGCAGCACGTCGCGCTCCCAGACGTCGACCGGCAGTGCGAGGCCCTGGAGCGGCACGAGCACGTCGCGCAGGCGGTCGATGCCGGCGCCGGCCGCCGGGTGGCGGTCGACGCCCTGCCAGCTCGGCATGAAGCGCGCCAGCGCGCGCTGGTCGGCCGGCTCGATCGCCTTGCGCAGCGCGGCCAGCGAGGCGCGCCGCAGGCGCCGCAGCACCTCGGGGTCGCACCACTCGCGGCGCGTGCCGCCCGGCCGCAGCTCGCCGCGCACCAGCTCGCCGGCGCGCTCGAGCCCGGCCAGCACGGGCGTGAGGTCGAGGCCGTAGCGGGCCTTCAGCGCGTCGCCCTCGAACGGCCCGTGCGTGCGGGCGAAGCGCCGCACGAGACGCTCCATCGCGTCCGGCACGTCGTCGAGGAAGACCTCGGGGAGCCCGGACGGCGGCACGGAGCCGAGCGCGTCGCGGTAGAGGCCGGCGTCCTCGGCCGCGATCCAGCGCGGCTCGCCGCCCACGCGCAGGCGAACCGCGCGGCGCTCGGTGGCGAGCTGCTCCAGCCAGGTCTCGGCTTCGTCGCCGCGGAGGCGCGCCTCGTCGAGCGTGAGATCACCGAGGCGGCGCAGCACGTCGTGCATGGCGTCGACGCTGTCGGCCCGCGTGCGCTCGGAGATCCGCTGGAGGTCCGCCTCGACCTGCTCGAGCGCGGCCGGGTCGATCAGGTCGCGCAGCTCCTCCTGGCCGAGCAGCTCGCGCAGCAGGTCGCGGTCGAGCGCCAGAGCCGCCGCGCGGCGCTCCGCGTTCGGCGTGTCGCCCTCGTACATGTACGTGGCGACGTAGTCGAACAGCAGCGAGGAGGCGAACGGCGAGGCGGTCGGGGTCTCGACCTCGACGAGACTCAGCTCGCGCGAGTGCAGGGAGCGCAGCAGCGTCTGGAGGCCCGGGACGTCGAGCACGTCGCGCAGGCACTCGCGGTAGGTCTCCAGCACGATCGGGAACTGCGCGTAGCGCTTGGCGACCTCGAGCAGCGACTGGCTCTTGAGCCGCTGCTGCCAGAGCGGCGTGCGCTTGCCGGGGTACGCGCGCGGGATCAGCAGCGCCCGGCCGGCGTTCTCGCGGAAGCGCGCGCCGAACAGCGCGGAGCCGCCCAGCTCGCCGACCACGAGGTCCTCGAGCTCGTTGGGCTCGATCATCACCAGCTCGGCGCCCGGCGGCTCGTCGGCGTCGGGCAGGTGGACGATGATCCCGTCGTCGGACCAGATGGCGTCGGACTCGAGGCCGTACTGCTCCCGGATGCGCGCGCTCAGCGCGAGGCCCCAGGCGGCGTGCACGCGGCCGCCGTAGGGAGAGAGGATGCACAGCCGCCAGTCGCCGATCTCGTCCCGGAAGCGCTCGATCACCACGGTGCGGTCGCTGGGCACGACGCGGGTGGCGGCCTGCTGCTCGCGCAGGAACTCGACGAGGTTGTTGGCGGCGAGCGGGTCGAGGTGGTACTCGTCCTGGAGCGACGCCGGGTCCTCGTCGACGGCCCAGCGCGCGAAGGCCCCGATCGCCTCACCGAGCTCGCGCGGCCGGCCGAGGCTGTCGCCCTTCCAGAACGGCACCGCGGCGGGCACGCCGGGCGCGGGCGTGACGATCACGCGGTCGCGCGTGATCTCCTCGATCCGCCAGCTCGAGGCGCCGAGCAGGAACGTCTGGCCGGGGCGCCCCTCGTAGACCATCTCCTCGTCGAGCTCGCCGACGCGGCGGCCGTCGGGGAGGTTGACCGAGAACAGCCCGCGGTCGGGGATCGTGCCGGCGTTCGTGATCGCCAGCGCGCGGGCGCCCTTGCGGCCCCGGATGGTGCCGGCCACGCGGTCCCACACGATGCGGGCGCGCAGCTCGCCGAACTCCTCCGACGGGTAGCGCCCGTCGAGCATGTCGAGCACGTTCTCGAGCTGCGGGCGGGAGAGCTCGGCGTACGAGTGCGTGCGGGTGGCGAGCGCGTGCAGGGCGTCGACACTGAGCCCGTCGTCGCCCGCCGCCGCGGCCATGGCGACGATCTGCTGGGCGAGCACGTCGAGCGGGTTGCGGGGGACGACGGTGGTCTCGATCTCGCCGTTGCGCATGCGCTGGGCGACGACCGCGCACTCGAGCAGGTCGGCACGGAACTTGGGGAAGATGCGGCCCTTGCTGGTGTCGCCGACGTTGTGGCCGGCGCGACCGATCCGCTGGAGCCCCGCGGTCACCGACTTCGGGGACTCGACCTGGAGCACGAGATCGACGGCTCCCATGTCGATGCCGAGCTCGAGGCTCGAGGTGGCGACCAGGCACGGCAGCTCGCCGGCCTTGAGCATGTCCTCGACGACGAGGCGCTCCTCGCGCGCCAGCGAGCCGTGGTGCGCGCGGGCGATGTCTTCCTCGGCGAGCTCGTTGAGCCGGAGCGCGAGGCGCTCGGCCCCGCGGCGGTTGTTGACGAAGATCAGCGTCGAGCGGTGCTGCTTGACGAGCTCGAGCAGCTTCGGGTAGATCGCCGGCCAGATCGACTTGCGGGTCGCCTCCTGGCCCGTGCCCTCGAACGGGTCGAGCACGACGTCGCTGTCGGGCTCGACCATCGACTCGACCGGCACGTGGATCTGGAGGTCGAGCGGCTTGCGCACGCCGGTGTCGACGATCGTGCATTCCCGCTTGGGGCCGACGAGGAAGCGGCCGACCTCCTCGAGCGGGTTCTGGGTCGCGGACAGCCCGATGCGCTGGACGTCGCGCCCGGCCGCTTCCGCCAGCCGCTCGAGCGTGAGCGCGAGGTGGGCGCCGCGCTTGGTCTGCGCGACGGCGTGGATCTCGTCCACGATCACCTGCTCGGTGCCGTCGAAGATCCTGACGGCCTGGCTGGTGAGCATCAGGTACAGCGACTCGGGCGTCGTGATGAGGATGTCCGGCGGGTGGCGGACCATGTCGCGCCGGTCCTTCTGCGGCGTGTCACCGGTGCGGATCGCGACCTTCACGTCGGCGCCGATGCCTCTGAGCGGCGCGCGGAGGTTCTTCTCCACGTCGTACGAGAGCGCCTTCAGCGGCGAGACGTAGACGAGCCGGGTCCGATCGGCTGTCGGCTCCCTGACGAGGCGGTCGAGCGCCCACAGGAACGCTGCCAGCGTCTTGCCCGAGCCGGTGGGCGCGGAGATCAGCGTGTGCCGGCCGGTCGCGATCGCCGGCCAGGCCTGCGCCTGGGCCGGAGTCGGTGCGTCGAATGCCCGGTCGAACCACTCACGAACCTGGGGAGTGAAGGCCGAAAGTGGCACCTATCACAGGGTACGAGCGGCCTCGCCGCGAGAGGTCGTGCTGCCCCCACTCTTGGCAGCTTGGCGCCGGCGAACGTCAACGGCGGCTGGGTAGGGAGGGTGGGGGATCGGCCGCGACGAACATGCGTAACGCAACACTCGACGCCGCCCGCCCATCGAGTGTGCAGTTACGCATCCCTGACACGCGTTTCGCAACACTCGATGACGAGAACTCGCCGAGTGCTGCAAAGCGCAGCCTCCCGAGCCTCCCCTCTGCCGCCGTTGACGTTCGCCGGTGCTCACACCGCCGCAGCGTCGACGATCGTCCCCCGCCGCGCGACGGCGACGATCGTGCCGACCGCGGCGACCGCGCCCGCGACCACAAACGCCGTTCGCCAGCTCGCGGCCTCGACGATCGCGCCCGCCACCGCCGAGCCGACGGCGATCCCGCCTACGAAGGCGGTCACCGGCCAGGTGTAGGCCTCGGTGCGCGAGCCCTCGGGCGCGACCCAGCCGACGAGCTCGTTGCGGGTCGCGAGCAGCGGGGCGATGAACATCCCGGCGGGGATGACGAGCAGCGCCATCACCGCGACGGAGGGCGCCGCGGCGAGCGGGAGGAGGCCGAGCGGGAGCAGCGCCGTGACCGCCAGGTGGACGCGGTCGAGCGGCGGCCGGTTCGGCAGCGCGCCGTAGACGAGCCCGCCGGCGGCGCTGCCCAGCGACCACACGGCGAGCAGGATGCCCGCGGTGGCGGCTGCGCCGTAGGCGTCGCCGAACGCCGGCAGCGCGACCTCGCAGATCCCGATGGCGACGCCCGCGGGCAGCGAGGTCAGCACGAGCGTGCGCACCCCCGGCGAGGCGAGCGCGCCGAGGGCGCCGGCCCGCGGGCGGTGCGGGTCCGGGCGCATGGCGCGCGACGGCGGGAGGGCCGTGAAGGCGATGGTGCCGAGGACGACGCTGGCCGCCGAGACCACGAGCGCCGCCTGCGGCTCGAGCAGCGTGGCCACCGCGGCCGTCAGCAGCGGGCCGAGCACGAAGATCAGCTCGATCAGCACCGAGTCGAGCGCGTAGGCCGGCTGGAGCAGCTCGGGCCGCTCGCGCAGCAGCGACGGCCACATCGAGCGCAGCACCGACGAGGTGGGCGGGATCGCGAAGCCGGCGAGCAGCCCGCACGCGAACAGCGCCGCGGTGGGAGCCCCGGCCTCGGTGCCGACGACCAGCGCGCCGAGAGCGCCGGCATGGACGATCCCCAGCGGCACGAGCACCCGCCGCTGCCCGAACGCGTCCACCAGCCGCCCCTGGATCGGCGCGCCGACGCCGCTGCCGGCCGCCAGCGCGCCGGCCACCGCCCCGGGACGGCGAACGAGCCGCGCTCCGCCCGCAGGTACAGGATGATCGCGAGCGCGTTGATCCCGATCGGGAACCGCGCGAGCAGCGTCGCGGCGATCAGCGCCGCCACGTGGGGTACGCGCAAGACCGCCGCGTACCGGCTCACGACGCCAGCTCTCGCGCGCGCGTCAGCACGCCGTCCATCATGGCCGGCGTCAGCTTGCCGGTGAACGTGTTCTGCTGGCTCGGGTGAAAGGAGCCCAGGAGCGCGAACCGGCCGTTGCGGGCCTCGGCTCGGTGGCCGAAGCGCGGCAGCGGGCGCGGCGCGGCGATGGCCCACGCGAAGGCGCCGAGGCAGACGACGACCCGGGCGCGCTCGAGCAGCGCCAGCTCGCGCTCGAGCCACTCGGCGCAGTTGTCGCGCTCGGACGGGAGCGGCTTGTTGGCGGGCGGCGCGCAGCGGACGGCCGCGGTGATGAAGCAGTCGCGCAGCTCGAGGCCGTCGCCGCGGTGCGTGGCCGTCGGCTGGTTGGCGAAGCCGGCGCGGTGGAGCGCGGCGAACAGAAAGTCGCCGGAGCGGTCGCCGGTGAAGACGCGACCGGTGCGGTTGGCGCCGTGCGCCGCCGGGGCGAGCCCGAGCAGCACGACCCGCGCCTCCGGATCGCCGAAGCCCGGGATCGGCCGCCCCCAGTAGTCCCAGTCGCGGAACGCGGCGCGCTTCTCCCGCGCCACCTGCTCGCGCCACGCGACGAGCCGCGGGCAGCGGCGGCAGTCGATGATCTCGCGCTCGAGCGTCGCGAGCGCGCTCACGGCCGCGAGCCGGCCCCGAGCAACCCGAGGATCAGCCGCTCGATGACGGGCTCGAGGTCACGGATGTCCTCCGGCACGCCGGTTCGGATCTGGCGCGACGCCAGCTCGACCACCGCGCCGGTGATCGCGTACGCGTCGTGCGGGGAGGCCAGGAGCGGCGTCGCGCCGCGCTCGGCGTCCTGCCGGTTCAGCTCGACGAGGTACTGGGCGACCGCCTCGAGCGCCCGGTCCCGGCGCTCCATCGCGCGCGGGCCGGCGCCGACGATCTCCACCAGCAGCGTCTGCGAGTCGTCGGGGAACTCGGCGAGCGTGCCGAGGAACGCGCCGAGCGTGACGCGCACGCGCGCCCGCGGGTCGTCGACCGGTGTCGCGTCGGCCGCATCGCGCATGACGTTGAGGACGTCCTGCGTCCCCACGTCGAAGAGCGCGATGATGCAGTCCTCCTTGTTGGCGAAGTGCTCGTAGAACGTCGCCTTCGACATCCCGGCCTCGCGCGCGATCGCCTCGGCCGTGGCGTCCGCGTACCCCATCCGGGCGAAGACCGCCGAGGCGGCGGCGAACAGCCGCCCGCGCTGGCGGATCTGGCGCACCTCGAGCGGCGGGGCGTGGCGACCCCGCGGCACCGTCGGACGTTCCTGCACCGGGCCGATACTAGGATCACTTCGCGATGAAGGCCGCAGTCCTCCTCACCATCGCCTCGCTGCTCGTGTTCGCCGGCTGCGGCGCCCAGTCTCAGGAGGCATCCGTCGACACGTTCCAGGGCGAGCAGCGCGAGGTCGCGCAGAAGGTCGAGGACCTCGAGGACGCCGGCCGCGGCCGCGAGCCGGAGACCATCTGCGCGGACATCCTGGCGGCCCGCCTGGTCGACGAGCTCGAGACGGCGGGCGCCGACTGCCCGGAGGAGATGCGCAAGGCGATCGACGACGCGGACGACTTCGATCTCGAGGTGCTGGAAGTCGACGTCAACGGGTCATCGGCCACCGCGCGCGTACGGCGCGGCGACGACGGGCCCACCGAGACGATGCAGTTCACGCAGGAGCGCGGCGAGTGGCGCGCGACCTCGCTCAGCTCCCGCTGAGCGCCCGGCCGTACTGGCGCTCGTAGTACGCGCGGTAGTCGCCGGAGCGGATCGGCTCCCACCAGGGCCGGTTGTCGCGGTACCACGCGACCGTGCGCTCGAGCCCCTCCGCGAAGCGCACCTGCGCCTCCCACCCGAGGGCGCGCGCCTTCTCCGAGCCGAGCGAGTAGCGGCGGTCGTGGCCGGGCCGGTCGGTGACGTACTCGATCAGCGACTCGTCGGCGCCCGTGTACTCGATGATCCGCTTGACGACCTCGAGGTTCGGGGCCTCGTCGGGGCCGCCGACGTTGTAGACCTCGCCCGGCTCCCCGCGCTCGAGCACGGTCCCGATGCCGCGCGCGAAGTCCTCGACGTAGATCCAGTTCCGCACCTGCATGCCGTCGCCGTAGACCGGCAGCGGGTCGCCGTGCAGCGCGTTGAGGACCATCAGCGGGATCAGCTTCTCGGGGTACTGGTACGGGCCGTAGTTGTTCGATCCGCGGCAGATCAGCGCCTCGAGCCCGAACGTGTGGCGGTAGGAGGTGACGAGCAGGTCGGCGCCCGCCTTGGTGGCCGAGTACGGGGACGACGGCTGGAGCGGCGACTCCTCCGTGAACGAGCCCTCCTCGATCGAGCCGTACACCTCGTCGGTCGAGACCTGGACGTAGCGGACGCCGCGCTCGCGGGCCGCCTCGAGCAGCACGTAGGTGCCGACCGCGTGGGTGGTGACGAACGCGTCGGGCTCGGCGATCGAGCGGTCGACGTGGGTCTCGGCCGCGAAGTTGACGATCGCGTCGGCGCCCTCGACGGCCTCGGCCACCGCGGCCGGGTCCTCGATCCCGCCGACGACGAGCCGCACGTCGAGCCCGTCGAGGTTCTCGCGCCGGCCCGCGTAGGT
>DASTIC010000034.1:0-14082 GCA_035717845.1 Solirubrobacteraceae bacterium | reverse complement strand
GGTCGTCTTCACGCTGACCGACGACGGCCGGCTGAGCGTCCTGCTGGCCCGCCGCCTCGAGGAGCCCCAGCGAGGCATGTTCGCGCTGCCGGGCGGCTTCGTCGGCCACGACGAGTCGCCCGAGCAGACCGCCGAGCGCAAACTGCGCGAGAAGACCGGCGTCGGCCCGGTGCACCTCGAGCAGCTCCGCACGTACGCCACGCCCGAGCGGGATCCGCGTGGCTGGCTCCCGTCGATCGCCTACATGGCGCTCGTTGCCCCTGAAGCGCTCCCCGAAGACCGCCCGGCCGACCGCGAGGCGGGCTGGCACCCTGTCGACGCGCTCCCGGAGCTCGCCCTCGACCACGCCCGGATCGTCGACGACGGCCTCTGGCGCCTCCGCGCCCGCGTCGCCGACAAGCACTGGTTCGTCAGCGTGGGAGGCGGGCTCCTGCCGGAGCGCTTCACTTTGGCTCAGGCCCAACGCCTCTACGTCGCGCTCAGCGGCGAGACCGTCGACCCGGCGAACTTCCGCCGCGACGTCAGAGCCACCGGCCTCCTCACCGCCACCGACGAGCAGCGCTCCGACGGCCCAGGCCGCCCGGGCCGCGTCTACACGCGGGTTTCCGCCCCCAGCGCGGTCTAAGCTCACCCCGCCGGCCCCTGTAGCTCAGCTGGATAGAGCAGCGGACTTCTAATCCGCAGGTCGCAGGTTCGAGTCCTGCCGGGGGCGCTACAGCCGTTGCTAATTGACTACTTCTCGCCTTCCCGACTCCCTGCACATCACAGCCAGGCCAAGTGCCGGCTCCCGGTCGATATCGGCGTGCCGAAAAGGGCCAGCGCCTAGGTGTCGCGCCGAGGGCCCGTCCCGCGAGTTCCAGGATTCATCGGACTCGGAAGAATCGGCTGCGGCTTCGGCGCAGGCGCTGGTGTCGGCTTGGCACCCATCGCGCTTCTCATCTTAGTCACCGACGACGAGCTCCACGAGCCAGATCGCGACCTCGGCCACCAGCGCGATCACTGCAATCCGGAACGCCCAGCGCAGCGGTCGAAGACGCCGACGCTCGTTGGAGCTGTAGCTGTTCTCCATGTGGAGCGCGAGATCTCGGTGGATCGCGTACAGCGGCACCATGAGGTCATCCTCCCGTTCTACATACGTCGCGATGAGCTGGTTCGGGATCGCCTCGAACTGCCAGTTGTCGTCAGGCCAAAGAACGCATAAGGCGGCGATGCCGAGGATCGCGAAGGCCGCGATGGCGACCCAAGCCAGCGTCGTGAAGCCGTGCGCGGCGATCGCCTGGCCTCCGAGGAACGAGGTCACGATCGCGGCGGCGGAGAGCACGACGCCGGCACGCGTTCGAAACGCCATGAGGGCTCGCTCCTGGCCATCGAGCGATCGCCGCGCCTCGTCACAGGCGAGCTCGTACGCTGCGGCACCGTCGGGCCGTACTCGATCGAGCTTCGCCGCCAGCTCCGACGACACACTCCCCGAACGCTCTGGCATCGTCGAGTGATGATGATCGGCGCGCCGACGCACGACGGGAGTCACTGAGCCATCGGGCAGACGGAAGCCGTGCTATTCGTCGCTCGCGCTGTGTGTGCTCCTGGATCTGCTCACGCCGTCAGGCTTGAGTCCTGCCGGGGGCGCTGTGGCGGTTGCCATCGCAGCGGCGGGGGTACCTCTTCCCGGTCAGCGATCATCGGAGGATGACCCCGTGTCAACGACTGCGGTGCTCTTCGCGGCCAAGTTTCTCGGCCTGTCTCTGGTGACGTGGCTCGTCATCATCCTGCTGGTGATCGTGGTGGCCGCCGTCATGTCCCGGCGCCGCTAGCGCGCGGGGAGGCGGCGCGCGCCGGCGTACCCCGGAGAATCCGTTCGCCCACGACGCGCGCCGTCTCTAGGTGTAAGACGCCAGCGCGGTGAGAATGGTTCGAAGTGATCGGTACCGCGGTCAGGGATCGGCCCGCGTCTCGCGGGGTTGACGCCCACCCGGAGTTAGATCTACCGCTTGGTGGGGTATCAAGGTCGGACGCTCGGCTCTGCCGGGCACCAAAGAACCCGTCGTGGAGAAGCGGGTGTGGCGACGTCGCGGATGGCCAGGACCGTCCGCATCGAAAGGCGTGCCGTTGTCCACCATCAGTTGGGTTCTCCTCGCCGGCGGCTTGTGGGTTCTGAGCAATGTTGCAGTCCTCGCGCTGCTGTCGGCCGCCCGGAACGATCCTGAGCCGCCGCAAGCCGACGTGCGCGCGACCGGTGAGCTGGTCGGCCGGCTCGCCGAGGACGTGCTCGGCGTGCTCGGCGTCGAACGCGTCGCCGTCGTGATGCACGACCAGGACACGCCCGGCACGGGCGTCGTCGAGGCGTGCTGCGGGCGGCCGGAACTCGTCGGCTCGACCGTGCCGGTCACCGGCGGCTTCGGGTGGGGCGCGGGACCGGAGTCGGACTTCCTGGTCGCCGACGAGCCGGACGACGCGTGGGCGGTCGTGTCGGTGCCGATCGCCGTCGAGGCCGGGCTCTCAGGGACCGTCGCGGTCGCCACCCGACGATCGCGTGGCCTGACCGGGAGCGACGTGCAGCTGCTCGAGCGGCTCGGCGCCCGAGCGGCCCGGCACTCGGACCGCCAGCACGAGGCGCGGTTCGACCGACGTACGCACCGTGACATCGTCGCTTGAGGAGAACGCGCCAGCTGCCGAAGCAGGACCGGTACGTGCAGAGGCGTTCGACGCGGGCGCTCTGCGCGGCTCCGGACTCGGGCCGCTCCTGGGCGACCGTTCTCCAAATAAGTGCCGGGGTCGCGCAGAGCGCCCACGCAGGCGGAGCATGGCAGCGCGCACGCGCGACCGCGCCCCCCGACAGACCAGAATCACGCAGCGGTCGGCAGGTCGTCCGCCTCGTCGAAGTCGACGCAGACCGCGAGCTTCGGCTCCTCCCATAGGAAGACGACCGCGTCCGGCTCGTAGCGGACGCCGTCGGGCTCGGGCAGCCGGTTGTCGGTGACGAGCGCCCGGAAGCGGGCCTCGACCTCTCGATGTTGCGCGGTGATCTCCATGCCGCACACGCTGCCAGGCAACCTGTGACAGCGGACGCGCGCCAAGTGCCAATTCACACGCGATCTTGGGACACTCCTGCGCATGCTCGAACGGCGCACGAAGATCGTCGCAACGCTGGGTCCCGCCACCGACGCTCCCGGTGTCCTCGATCGCCTCGTCGCAGCGGGTATGGACTGCGCTCGGCTGAACTGCTCGCACGGCGATGCCGAGGCCCTCAAGCAGCGTGCCGCCGACGTCCGCGCCGCGGCTGAGCGCTGCGGTCGCCCGCTCGGGCTGCTGTTCGACCTCCAGGGCCCCAAGCTGCGCCTCTCCAAGGACACGGCCGAGCAGGTCATGCAACCCGGCGACAGGATCACGTTCGCGGAGCGCGATCCAGGCCCCGGCCGCGTGCTGGTCGACTTCGACGGCTTCTCGCGCCTCGTCACCGAGCGCAGCCAGATCGTCATCGGCGACGGCGTGCCCCGGTTCGCCGTCGAGGCCATCCGCGACGGCGAGGTCGACTGCCGCACGATCTCACCCGGCCGCCTCGCCCCCCGCAAGGGCATCAACGTCACGCACGCCCGCCCCGAGCTGCCCGCGATCACCGAGAAGGACGCCGAGGACCTCGAGACCGCCGTCGCCCTCGGCGCCGACTTCGTCGCGCTCTCCTTCGTCCGCTCCGCGCAGGACATCGAGGAGCTGACGCAGCGCCTGCGCAACCTCGGCTCGCCGGCCCGCACGATCGCCAAGATCGAGAAGGTCGAGGCCTACGAGCGGCTCGACGAGATCATCGGCGTCGCCAACGGCGTCATGGTGGCGCGCGGCGACTACGGGGTCGAGGCGGGCGTCGCCCGCGTCCCGCTGATGCAGAAGGACACGATCTTCCGCGCCACCCAGGCCGGCAAGCTCGTCATCACCGCCACCCAGATGCTCGAGTCGATGATCCAGGCCCCCGAGCCGACCCGCGCCGAGGCCACCGACGTCGCCAACGCGGTGATCGACGGCACGTCGGCGGTCATGCTCTCCGCCGAGACGAGCGTCGGCAGCTACCCGGTGGAGGCCGTCAAGACGATGGCCGAGATCGCCGAGGCGGCCGAGGCGTCGCCGGTCATCCACGGCCGCGCCGTCGATTCCAGCTACGAGACGGCCGCCGGCGCCGTCATGCACGCCGCCGTCGAGCTCGCGGGGGAGCTCGACGCCACCGCGCTCGTCGTGCCGACCTCGACCGGCGGCGCCCCGCGCGCGTGCGCGAAGTACCGCCAGCGGCGACCGATCATCGCCCCCGCCCACGAGGCGCGCGTGGCCAACCAGCTCACGCTCGAGTGGGGCGTCTACCCGACCACGATGCGGGTCGCCGACACGGTCGACGACATGATCGACATGGCGCTCGAGACGGCGCGCGACTTCGCGGGCATCCCCAGCGGCTCCGGCGTCGTGCTGACGGCGGGGCGCCGGACGGGGACGCCGGGCGCCACCAACCTCATCATGGTGCGCGAGATCCCGTAGACGGCGCCCGCGCCGTCGTGTTGAGTAGCGCCATGAGCGGGCTGACCCGCCGCCTCGTCGCGCTCGCCGTCGCCGGCCTCGCGGCCGGGGTCGGCGCGTTGCTGCTCGCGACGTCCAGCGAGCAGGAGCCCGACCCGGTGCTCGTGATCGTGGTCGCCGAGACGATGGGGATCGGCTTCATCGGCGCCGGTCTCTACGCCTGGTGGCGGCGGCCGGACAACCGCACCGGCACCTTGATGACGCTGGTCGGGTTCACCTGGTTCGCCTCGGTGGCGCGGACGGCCGATGCCGCGTGGCTGTTCTCGATCGGGAACCTGATCGGCGCGCTGTGGATCGGCGCGCTGGTCCACATGCTCGTTGCCTTTCCGGCCGGACGGGTGGAGCCGGGGCTCGCGCGCAGGACCGTGATCCTCGGCTGGGCGACCGTCATCGGCCTCTCGGTGGTGTACGTGCTCGTCACCGAGCGGCTCAACGACGAGTGCGACTCGTGCCCCGGCAACGTGTTCAACGTCGTCGACAGCGATGCGGCGGTCACGGCCACGCTCGTCGTGAGCAGCGTGCTCTCCGTCGTCCTGCTCGCCGGGCTCGGGGTGCTGATGATCCGCCGCTGGCGCGGCGCTGGCCCGGTGCAGCGCCGCGCGCTGGCGCCGGTGGCGGCGACCGGCGCAGCGATCGCCGTCGTCGGCGTGCTCAGCGCGGTGCCGGCGGCGTTCGGCGCCGACGACGTCTCGGATCCGTTCAACGCCACGCTCCTCATCCTCATCGCGGCGGTGCCGTTCGCGTTCCTCGCCGGCCTCCTGCGCTCGAGCCTGTCGCGCGCGGGCGCCGTGAACGCGCTGTTCGACCGGCTCGGCAGGGTGGACGCGCGCGGCGCGCTGGCGCAGGCGCTCGGGGACGACTCGCTCGGGCTTGCCTACTGGGTCCCCGACCGCCGGAGCTATGTCGACGCCGACGGGCGCGATGTCGCCCTGCCCGCCCGCGGGCGCGCGGTCACCGAGATCGAGCGCGACGGCGAGCCCGTGGCGGCGATCGTCCACGACGAGGCGCTGCTCGAGGATCCCGAGCTGGTCCGCACGGCGGGCGCCGCGGCCGCGCTGGCGCTCCAGAACGAGCGGCTCGCGGCCGAGCTGCACGCACGCTACGCCGATCTCCGCGCGGCCAGCGCCCGACTCGTGGCGGCCGGCGACGCTGCCCGGCGGCGGATCGAGCGCGACCTCCACGACGGAGCCCAGCAGCGCCTGGTCTCGCTCTCCATCACGCTCAACCTCGCCCGCAACGCGGCGCCGCCCGGCTCGCCGACCGCCGAGCTGCTACAAGAGGCCTCCACCGAGCTCGCCGCCGGCCTCTCGGAGCTGCGCGAGCTCGCGCGCGGGATCCACCCCGCCGTGCTCACCGAGCGCGGGCTCGACCCGGCGCTCGAGAGCCTGGCCGCCCGCGCCCCGCTGCCCGTGAGCGTGACCGCGGAGCTCGACGACCGGCTCGCGCCCGCCGTCGAGGCGGCCGCCTACTTCGTCGTCATGGAGGCGCTCACCAACGTCGCCAAGTACGCGGGGGCCACGACCGCCCGCGTCACCGTGGCGCAGGCGAACGGCCACGTCACCGTTGACGTGCAGGACGACGGCGTGGGAGGAGCGGACCCGAAGGCGGGCAGCGGACTTGCCGGGCTCGCCGACCGGGTCACCGCGCTCGGCGGGCGCCTCGTGGTCGAGAGCCCGCCGGGCGGCGGCACCGTCGTGCGGGCGGAGCTGCCCGCACGACGGTTGGAGCCGTCTACTGGACCGAGGTGAACGTCAGGTCGAACGAGGCGTTCGACTGGCTGACCACGGCGTTGACGTCCTTGGACCGCAGCATCGGCTGCTTGTCCCACAGGAACGGGATGCCCGGGGCCGCCTCGGTGATCGCCTTGTCGATCTCGCCCCACGCCTTGTTGCGCTCCTCGGGGTCGGTGACCAACTCGGCCTCGTCCATCATCTTGTTGAGCTCGGGCTCGTCGAGGAGCGAGAAGTTCGAGTTCCCCTCGTCGAGGATGTTCTTGCCGTTGAACACCGGCCCGAGCAGCGTCTCCGCGTCCGCGAAGTCCTTCAGCCAGCCCACGCTCGGGCAGACGTCGGGCTGGTTGCCCGGCACCTGGCAGAACTTCGTGTACATGGAGTCGCGCGTGACGTACTTCATGTCGACCTTGAAGCCGAGCTTCTCGAACTGGGCGACGGCGACCTCGCCGACCTGCGCCTGCACGGTCGCGTTGTCGGAGACGCCGGAGAACGTCTTGCCGCCGTCGTACTTGCCCGAGTCGAAGCCGGCCTTCTTCATGTACTCCGCCGCCAGCTCCATGTCGCCCTCCGGCTTGGCCAGGAAGTCGACGCCCGGGCCGGCCTCGCCGCCCGCCTCCTCGAAGCCCGGCTGGCCGGGCGGAATGAAGTGGGTCGGAATATCGCCCACGAGCGGGCCGCCGAACGCCTGGCGCAGCGCGTTGCGGTCGAACGCGGCGACGATCGCGCGCCGCACGTCGGGGTTGTCGAACGGCTCCACACGCGTGTTGAGCGCGATGTAGCGGTAGCGGCCGGTCGGCGGCGTGGTGACGAGCTGGTCCTTCTGGTCGCCCTGAGAGACCGAGCGCAGGATCGTCGGCGGGAGCTGGAAGTCACCCGAGAGCAGCTTCGAGCCGTCGAGGATCTGCCGCGAGGCCACCTCCGGCTCGGAGCCCTGCTTGATCGTGATCGAGTCCAGGTACGCCGGCTTGTAGTCGGTCGAGGCGTCCCAGTTCGGGTTGCGCACGAGCTTGATCTCGACGCCCGGCTTGTAGCCGGTCGCCTTGCCCTCGGCGTTGTTCTCGATCATGTACGGACCGGTCGACACCTGGTTCTGGCCGTACTGGGTCGGGAGCTTGGCGTCGAACTTCTTCGCATACTCGCGCGGCACCGGCGCCGACACGGGAAGCGCCAGCGTTCCGGCCAGCAGCGCGCCGCGACCCTTGGTGAGCTTGAAGACGACGGTCTGGTCGTCCGGCGTCGTGATGCCGGCGATGCTGTCGGCCTCGCCGTCCTGGAACGCCTTGAGGCCAACCAGGTCGGCCATGTACGCGCCGACGTACGGGTTCGCGACCTGCTTGGTGAAGCCGCGCTCGATCGCGTAGGCGACGTCGTCCGAGGTCACCTCACGATCCACCGGCGGGCTGAACTTCACGCCCGGCCGGATCTTCACCGTGACCGTCTTGCCGTCCTCGGAGATCTCCGGCGGGCCCTCGGCGAGGTCCGGCTCCGGGTTGATCGCGTCGTCGGGCTTGAAGGAGTAGAGCGGACGCTGGGTCGCGTAGGCGACGAGGAACCCGTACTGGTAGTACGTCACGCCCGGGTCGATCTTGTCCACGTCAGCGGCGTAGAGGACCGTCAGGTCGCCGCCCTTCTTCGCCTGCTGCGCCGGCGCGGTCTCCTGCCCGGCGCTCTCCTCGGACTCGGAGTCGTCGCCACCGCACCCCACGAGCGCCAAGGCGAACGCAGCCGCCAAGGCGAATGTCACCCGTCTCATCGATTCGACCTCCCCTAGAAGTTGCGGCGCAGGCTAGTCGCTGGGCGGGACGGCGCGACCGAGGTGCGCACCTCGCGGTGAGCAGGTAACACTCAGGCGCGTTGGAACTCGATGTCCTGCGCGCCCTCCCAGAGCACCGTCCGCCCCAGCTCGCGCAGGTGCTCGCGGCCCTCCGTCACGGTCAGGAAGTGGTTGCCGGCAAGCTGGCCGAGGATGCTCGAGAAGCAGGTACCGCCGTACGGGAAGAGGATCTCGGTCTCGGAGTAGCCGCCCGGGTAGAGCAGGATCTCGCCCGGCGCGGGGTGGCTCGTGTGGTTCTCGAACGTGACGTTGGTCTCCATGTCGCCGAGCGGGATCCAGGCAGACTCGCCGCTCCAGCGCACGTGGATGACCTTGTTGCGGAACGGGAGCAGGGCGGCGAACGCTTCGCACGTCTTGGGGGCGCCGGCCACCCAGTCGGCGCCGAAGGTGAAGGGTCCGGCGGTGATGCGCAGGTCGCTCATGCGGTTCCTTTGGTCGGGGTGAGGAGGCGCCCGAGGGGCTCGGCCACGATGCGGCCGTCGCGGTAGACGGTGGTGCCGCGGACGAGCGTGCGCACGACGCGCCCGGTGAGCGGGCGGCCGGCGAACGGGCTCAGGCGATGGCGGTCGTGCAGCTCGGGCGCGTGCCGCTCGCGCAGGTCGATCAGCACGAGGTCGGCGTCGGCGCCCGGCTCCAGGCGGGCCTTCGGGAGGCCGAAGCGGGCGGCGACATTGGCGGAGGTGACCGCGGCCGCGGCGGCGGGGGCGAGGCGCTCGAGCACGAGCTGGAGCAGCGACTGGCAGCCGGCGATGCCGCCCCAGGCGTCGGTGAAGGCGCCGGCCTTCATCGCCGGCGGGCAGGGCGAGTGGTCGGAGGCGACGAGCTTGATGCGGCCGTTCTCCAGATGCCGCCAGAGCGCCTCGCGCTGATGGGCGGGGCGCAGCGGCGGCGCGCACTTGGCGCGGGTGCCGAGCGTCTCGAGGTCGTCCTCGGTCAGCGTGAGGTAGTGCGGGCAGGTCTCGCAGGTGGCGTCGACGCCGCGGGCACGGGCGACCAGCTCGACCCCCTCGCCGCTCGAGACGTGCACGACGTGCAGCGAGCAGCCGGTCTCCTCGGCGAGCGAGAGCGCGTCGGCGATCGCCTCGAGCTCGGCCTCGACCGGTCGCGAGGCGACGAAGTCGCGCCAGCCGATGCCGGCGGGCTCACGCAGGCGGGCCGGGCTCTCGGCGTGCACGGCCACCGGGAGGCCGAGCTCCGCCGCCCGCCGCATGCCGTCGCCGAGGGCGTCGAGGTCGACGGCCGGGAAGTCGTCGATCCCGCTGTCGCACATGAAGGCCTTGAAGCCGACCACGCCGCGCTCGGCGAGCTCCTCGAGCCGGGCGCCGGGGACGAGGCCGCCCCAGAGCGCGAAGTCGACGTGCGCCGCGGCCCGCGCGGCGGCGACCTTGGCGTCGAACGCGGCGGCGTCCGTCGTGGGCGGGTGGGCGTTGAGCGGCATCTCGATGCACGCGGTGGCGCCGCCCGCGGCGAGGGCGCGGGTGCCGGTGTCCCAGCCCTCCCACTCGGTCCGGCCCGGCTCGTTGAAGTGCACGTGGGCGTCGATCACGCCGGGCAGCAGGTGCAAGCCGCGGGCGTCGACCTCGTCGCGGGCGGGCGGCAGCTCGGGGCCGATCGCGTCGATCGTCTCACCGCTGAACGCCACGTCGGCCTCCACCGCCCCGACGCCCGGGAGCACCACCTTGCCGCCGCGGATGAGCAGGTCAGAGGGCACGCAGGAAGCGCTCGAGCGCGTCGAGGGCGGCCGCGACGTCGGCCTCCTCGACCGACTCGTCGGGGTGGTGGCTGATGCCCCCGCGGCAGCGCACGAAGAGCATCGCGGCGGGGGCCACCGAGGCCATCATCCCCGCGTCGTGTCCGGCGCCGCTCACCAGGTGCGGCAGGTCGTCGCCCAGCAGGGCGGTGAGCCGCTCGTCCATCGGGATCGCGGGCATGTCGGCCCGGTCCTCCCAGCGCAGGCCGAGGCGCCGGCGAGCGGCAATGTCCTCCGCGCGACTGCTCAGCTCGGCGACCGCGGCGCGCCGCACGTCGTCGCTCGGGTCGCGCAGGTCGAGCGTCATCGTCACCTGCCCGGGGATGACGTTGCGGACGCCGGGGTCGACGCGGAGCTCCCCGACGGTCGCCACCGGGCCGGCGCGCTCCACCTCCAGCATCCACTCGGCGGCGCCGGCCAGCGCGTCGCGGCGCGCGCCCATCGGGACCGTGCCGGCGTGGCCGGCCTCGCCGACGAACGTCACGGCCGCGTGGCTCTGGCCGGCGATCGCCGTGACCACGCCGAGCGGCTCGCCGAGGCGCTCGAGCTCCGGCCCCTGCTCGATGTGGACCTCGACGTAGCCGAGCGGCGGCTCGGCGGGGGCGGCAGGCGGGCGGGCGACGAGGTCGGCGAGCGCGACGCCGTCCTCGTCCACGCGCGCGAGCCACGACGGGTCGAAGCGCCCGGTCATCGCCGCCGAGCCGAGGTAGGCGGTGCCGAACCGCACCCCTTCCTCGTCCGCGAAGCCCACGACCTCGACCGGGACGCGCGGGAATCCGCGCTCCAGGACGGCGAGCGCGACGACCACGCCGAGCGGGCCGTCGTATCTGCCCGCGTTGCGCACGGTGTCGAGGTGCGAGCCGAGGACGAACGGCCGGCCCTCGCCGCGGCGGCCGATCAGGTTGCCGACCTCGTCCTCCCGGACAGTGAGCCCGGCCTCCTGCATCCAGCCGCCCACGAGCGCGTTCGCCCGCCGCATGGCCTCGGTCCCGAAGCGCCGCGTGAGGCGGCCGCCCTCCTCGCTGATCCGGCCGAGCTCGGCGCACCGCTCGAGGACCCGCGCCGCGTCGCTCAACTGCCGCGGTAGGTGCTGTAGGACCAGGGCGAGACGAGCAGCGGCACGTGGTAGTGGGCGTCCGGGTCGGCGATCCTGAAGCGGACCGGCACGCGGTCGAGGAAGGCGCGCTCGCCGAAGTAGTCGCCGACCGCGAAGATCAGCTCGTACTCGCCCTCGGGCGTGGCCTCGAGCAGGCGCGCGCGGCCGTCGCTGTCCGTCGTCGCGTCGATCGCCCGGTCGTGGTGCCGGAGCTCGATCGCCACGCCGGCGGCCGGGCGCCCGCGCACGGTGTCGAGAACGTGCGTGCTCAGGCTCATCGCGTGAGGGTGAGGGTGATCAGCCCCTGGGCGGGGAACGGGTCGGTGTACACCCTGCGCCCGTCCTGCTCGCCGACCGGGTCGCGGGTGAGGTTCTCGGCGGTGAAGCTCACCTCGGCGAGCGCCGGATGGTCGGCGAGCAGCCGCGTCCCCATCTCGTAGACGAGGTGCTGGATCGACTCCGAGACGAAGCCGTCGAAGGTGGCGGCGAGGTGGTCGCGCACCGCGACCGGGTCGACGTGGGCGTCGGGCTCGCCGTAGCGCCAGTCGACGTCCATGCGGACGAACAGCGGGCGGTCGCCCCGCTCCGGCAGCGTCGTGTACTCATCGCGCGCGAAGTGCGTGAACGCGCTGCCGCTCGTCTTCAGCAGCAGGAGCCCGTGGCGGCCGGCCTGGACGGCGCGCGCACCCTCGCGGTCAAGCTCCACCGTCGCCACCGCGTGGTCGTCGGCCGAGCGGGAGAAGACCTTGCCGGTGAGGCGGTCGAAGCGCAGCTCGCGCCCGCTCACGCGCACGGCCTCCATGACCGGGTAGGTGGCCAGCAGGCGGTCGCCGAGGTAGGCGAGGAAGCCCTCGAGGGTGTCGCCGTCGTGGCCGAGCGCCTCGCGCAGGATGAAGTTCTTCATCGTGTCGGTGGCCACCACCGAGGAGTTGTCGCCTTCCGTGTAGGCGGGCGCGAAGTTGTCGCCGAGCACCTCGACGTCGACCTCGCAGGCGAACACGTCGTCGCCCGTGATGCGGTGGACGGGCACCCTGAGCTTGCCGTAGGAGATCTTCATGGCAGCTCGCTCAGGCGCAGCCGCGCGATCTTGGCGATCTCGCCCAGCGCGATGTCGACCTCCTCGTCGGGCGAGTGCTCGAGCCGTTCGGTGGCGGTGCGCAGGATCGAGTCCTTGGTGTGCTCGCGGGCGCAGACCACGAACGGGAAGCCGAAGCGCTCGCGGTAGGCGGCGTTCGTGCGGGTGAAGGTGTCGTACTCGTCGGGGGTGAGACGGTCGAGCCCGGCGGCGGCCTGCTCGCGCTGCGAGCTGGCGGTCAGCGTGCCCTCGACGGCGGCGCGCCCGGCGAGGTCGGGGTGAGCGCGGATGAGGGCGAGCTGGCGGTCGCGGGGCGCGGCGTATATGGCGCGCTCGAGGCCGTCTGCGAGCGCCTCGCGGTCGGCGAAAGGGCCGTGCTCCCAGGCGGCCTCGGCGACCCAGGGCGAGTGCTCGAACACGGGGCCGTAACGCTCCACGAACGTGTCGCGGTCGTCCATGGCGTGGGATTCAACCAGCCGCCGGAGCCGCTGGTACTTTCGCGCCCACGATGGCTTTCCTCGAGAGTCGCTTCCAGCTCGCCCGGCGCGGCACGAACCCCCGGACGGAGGCGCTGGGTGGGACGGCAACGTTCCTGACGATGAGCTACATCCTCTTCGTCAACCCGGCGATCCTGTCCGCGGCCGGCGTGCCGTTCCACGCCGTGGCGGTGGCGACAGCGGTCGCCGCGGCCGTGTGCACGGCGGCGATGGCGCTCGCCACCAACCTGCCGTTCGCCCTCGCTCCGGGGCTGGGGATCAACGCCGTCGTGGCGTTCGACATCGTGCTCGGGCGCGGCCTGCCCTGGCAGGTCGGGATGGCGGTCGTGGTCATCGAGGGCCTGATCGCGGTGGTGCTCGTGCTCGCCGGCCTGCGGACGGCGATCATGGCGGCCGTCCCGCTGACGCTGAAGCTGTCGATCGGCGTCGGCATCGGCCTCTTCATCACGCTGGTCGGGCTGCGCGAGGGCGGCGTGGTGGTCAACAACCCGGCGACCGGCATCGGGCTGGGCGACCTGACGTCCGGCCCGGCCCTGATCTCGCTCGGCGGCGTGCTCGTCGCGGCCGTGCTCGTCGCCCGCCGGGTGAAGGGCGCGGTCATCCTCGGCGTCTTCGCGGCCACCGCGCTCGGGCTGATCTTCGGGGTTCTCGAAGGGCCCGACGGCGTGGTCGATGCGCCGGGGTCGGACGGCTTCTCCACGATCGGCGACGCGCTCGATCCCGACTGGCTCGGCGACGCGCTCGCGGTCTCCCTGATCCCGGTCATCTTCGCGCTCTTCATGACCGACTTCTTCGACACGATCGGCACCGCCGTGGCCGTGGGCCGCGCCGGCGGGCTGCTCGACGACGAGGGCCGGCTCCCGCGCGCCGACCGGCTCCTGCTCGTCGACTCGGGCGCGGCGGCGCTCGGCGGCGCCTTCGGCACCTCGAGCGTGACGACCTACGTGGAGAGCGGCGCCGGGGTGGCGGAGGGCGCCCGCACCGGCCTCGCGTCGCTGGTCACCGCCGGCTGGTTCGTGCTCGCGATCTTCTTCGTGCCGATCATCGCGCTCGTGGGGCAGGACGTGCAGGTGGGGGAGGAGACCTTCATCCACCCGGCGGTTGCGCCCGCGCTCATCATGGTCGGCTACCTCATGATCCGCATCGTCGCCGACATCGACTGGACGGCGCCGGAGAGCGCGATCCCGGCGTTCCTCACGATCGCCGGCATCCCGTTGACCTTCTCGATCGCCGCCGGGATCGGGCTGGGCGTGATCAGCTACGTGGTGGTCATGACGGCCGTCGGGCGCGTGCGCGACGTCCACCCGCTGATGTGGGGGATCACGCCGTTCTTCGTGGCGTTCTTCGCGGCCGACTGGCTCGAAGCCAACGTGTTCTGAGACTGCGGCGGGGGTGTGCCCCGTTTGTGAGAAGGGCGGCATTGAGGGGGTGGGATCGGTCGCGCCGGGGCTCTAGGAGGGGTGGCCGAGGGTGTATTTCGTCCACGCGACGACGATCGCGCTCCAGCGGTGGGCGAAATGCACACCAGAGGAGCACAACGTCC
>DASTIC010000033.1:0-10021 GCA_035717845.1 Solirubrobacteraceae bacterium | reverse complement strand
TCGTGGCCGCGATCCCGGATTCGCGGCTCGTGATCTACGTGGGCGGCGGCCACTGCCCGCATTGGGAGCGGCCGGAGCAGGCGGCGAAGGAGATCGTCGCCTTCGCTCAGCAGCAGCGCGCGCGAGGGCTCGCCTCGCGCGCGTCCTGACGGCGACGTTCGTACTCGCGGCGCGCCATCACGGGCTGGCCCGGATGGTCGCGCCGCATGTGCGAGACGTAGCGGTCGTAGCCCGACTCGCCGGAGACCTCGCGGAGGTACCAGCGCACGCCGGAGAGCGCTCGGCGCAGCGTCACGGCCCGCCTCCCGTCCGCGTGGTCGGGCGCTCGTCGCGCATGAAGCGCGCGTCGCCGCCGGCCAGCACCGCGCGCTCCTCGGCGGTCGCGAACAGCCCGGCGGGAGCGCGGAGCTTTGACGGGACGTACTCCGCCTCGGTCGAGGGCAGCGGCTCGCGCGCGCGGATGGCCTTGAACCAGATGCGCGAGGCGTCGAGGATGACGACGATGATCAAGACCGCGAACAGCGCGGCAAGGATCCCGTCGACGGTCGAGTTCGTGACCACGGCATTCATGTCGTCCACGTTCGTGGCGGGCGGCAGCACCTCCCCGGCGTCGAGCGCGTCCTTGTAGCGGTCGCGCTGGGCGAAGAAGCCGATCGTCGGCTCGCTCGAGAACACCTTCTGGTAGCTCGCGGTGAGCGTGACGGCCGCGTCCCAGGCCAGCGGGATGCCGGTCACCCACGCCCACTTGAGCTTGCCGGCCTTGATCAGAAGCGTCGTGCCGACGGTCAGGGCCACGGCCGCCAGCAACTGGTTGGCGATGCCGAACAGCGGGAACAGCTGGTTGATCCCGCCGAGCGGGTTCGTGACGCCCGTGTAGAGGAAGTAGCCCCACGCGGCGACGACGATCGCGCTCGTGGCGTAGAGGCCCGGCTTCCAGCCCACGCGGCCGATCGGCTTCCAGACGTTGCCCAGCGTGTCCTGGAGCATGAAGCGCCCGACCCGCGTGCCCGCGTCCACCGTGGTGAGGATGAACAGGGCCTCGAACATGATCGCGAAGTGGTACCAGAAGGCCTTCAGGCTGTTCGCGGTCGCTCCCGAGAAGATCTCGGACATGCCGATGGCGAGTGTCGGCGCCCCGCCGGTGCGGGCCACCAGCGTCTCCTCCTCGACCGCCGTCGCCGCGGACTGGAGCTCGCCAGGGGAGATGGCGAAGCCGAGGTCGTTGACCGCAGCGGAGGCCGACTGGACGCTGTCGCCCACCACCGCGGCGGGCGCGTTCATCGCGTAGTAGAGGCCGGGGTCGATGATCGAGGCGGCGATGATCGCCATCACGGCGACGAACGACTCCATCAGCATCGCGCCGTAGCCGATGAAGCGAACCTGCGACTCCTTCTCGATCATCTTCGGCGTCGTGCCGGAGGCGATCAGCGAGTGGAAGCCCGACAGCGCGCCGCAGGCGATGATGATGAACACGAACGGGAACAGCGAGCCGGCGAACACGGGTCCTTCGCCGTTCGAGGCGAACGGCGTGACCGCCTCGTTCTGCATCACCGGCAGCGTCACGATGATGCCGACCGCGAGCAGCACGATGGTGCCGATCTTCATGAACGTCGACAGGTAGTCGCGCGGGGTCAGCAGCATCCACACCGGCAGCACCGACGCGAGGAACCCGTAGCCGATCAGGCAGAACGTGAGCGCCTCGGGCGAGAGCGTGAACGTGTCGGCCAGCGACGAGTCCTGCACGAAGCCGCCGGCGACGATCGCGAGCAGCAGGAGCGTGACGCCGATCGCCGTCGTCTCCATCACCCGCCCCGGGCGGATCATGCGCAGGTAGAAGCCCATGAAGACCGCGATCGGGATCGTCATCGCGAGCGAGAACGTGCCCCACGGCGACTCGGCCAGCGCGTTGACCACGACCAGCGCGAGGACCGCGAGCAGGATGATCATGATCGAGAAGACCGCGATCAGCGCCGCCGCGCCGCCGACCGGGCCGATCTCGTCGCGCGCCATCTGCCCCAGGCTCTTGCCGTTGCGGCGCATGGAGAAGAACAACGTCACCATGTCCTGCACGGCGCCGGCGAAGATGACGCCGACGATGATCCAGATCGTGCCCGGCAGGTAGCCCATCTGGGCGGCGAGCACCGGCCCCACGAGCGGTCCAGCCCCCGCGATCGCCGCGAAGTGGTGGCCGAACAGGACGCGCCGGTCGGTGGGCTGGTAGTCGTGGTCGTCCTCGAGCCGCTCCGCCGGCGTGGCGCGTTTGTCGTCGACCCCAAGCACTTTGCGCGCGATGAAGCGCGCGTAGAAGCGGTAGGCGATGAAGTACGAGCCGAGCGCCGCGGCGATCAGCCACGCCGCCGAGATCTGCTCGCCGCGCACGAGGGCGATGACGCCCCATGACACGGCACCGACGACCGCCACCAACGTCCAGATGGCGATCGAGCGCTTGCGCGACCTGGTCCCCATGAGTGCTCCTCCCTAGTGGGCCTCCTGAGGGTCGAATCCCCCGCCGATCGGGCCGTGAAACGTCCCAGCGCCTCGACCGGTGAGTATGTTCCCATCATGCCGCGCGCCGCCGGAGCGCTGGTGGTCGTGGGTCTCGCCGTCCTGGCGGCAGCGCCCGCAGCCGCCGCCGACGTACCACCAGCAGCCTGGGGCGCCATGGCGCCTCATGTCCTGCCCGCCGAGCAGGCCCGTATCGCGCGCACGCAGCCCGCGACGTGGCTGATCGGCGCTGCGCCGGGGCGACAAGCGGACAGCATCGTCGAGCGCCATGGCGGCAGGAAGGTGTCGGACCGCGGGACGTACGTCGTCGCTCGTGGCCGCGCTCGTCGCCTCGCGCGCGTTTTGAGGGCCGCCGGCCTGTACCGGTTCGCCGAGCCGGACCGCCCCCTCACCCGCGCCCAGGCGCCTCCCGGAGGCGACGACGTGGCGGCGACGGACTGGCGTCCGGTCATCAATCCGCCCGCAGTCGTGCCCTCGCTCGCAAACGGCCCGCTGACGGCCGTCATCGATGACGCGGTCGACGCGGGACACCCCGACCTCGCGGGCGTCTCGGTCGCCCGGAACACGACCGTCGCCGACTGGCACGGCACGGCGGTCGCCTCGTTGGTCGGAGGGCGCGCCAACGGCATCGGCATGGTCGGCGTCCTGCCGGGCGCGCCACTGCTGTCGATCGGCACGACGTTCACCTCGGCCGACGTGGTCGGCGCGATCGCTCACGCGGTCGACGCCGGGGCGAGGATCGTCAGCATGAGCTTCGGCTCGCCGATCCCCAGCTTCGCCGAGTACCGCGAGATCGCGTACGCGGTCTCCCAGGGCGTGCTTCCCGTCGCCGCCGCGGGCAACGACCGGCAGTCCCAGCTGCCGGACGGAACCAGCAATCCCGTGCAGTTTCCCGCCGCCCTCCCGCACGTGCTGTCGGTCGCCAGCATGGGTCCGTCGGGCGCCAGCAGCAGCTTCTCGACGTCGAACGGCGCCGTCGACGTCTCCGCGCCCGGAGAGGCGGTACTCGCCGCGGTCCCGGCCAGCATGGATCCCGACGGGAACGCCGACGGGTATGCGCGCGTGGACGGGACCAGCTTCGCGGCACCGATCGTCTCCGGAGCCGCCGCCTGGTTGCTCGCGGCACGTCCGCGGCTGCAGGCGGTGCAGGCCGCCGACCTGCTGCGCGAAACGGCACGCAACATCGGTGACCGCGGCTGGGATCCGGACTCCGGGTACGGCCGCATCGACCTGAGGGCTGCGCTCGCCCGGGCCGCCCCACCGGTGGACCCAGGCGAGGTCAACGACGACATCGAGTGGGTCAACGGCCGCCGCTTCACCCGGCCCGACCGATTGCTGTTCCGGAAGCGGCACCGCCGTCGTCGCGTCGACGCATCCGTCGACCTGTGGAAGGACCCCGCGGACGTCTACCGCATCCAGGTGCGAGCGCGAACGCGGATCCGTCTCACCATGACGCTGCCCCGCCGTCACGACGCGGACCTCGCGGCGTTCAGCACGCGGGCGCGCACGATCCAGCGGGCGCGCGGACTTCTCGGCGCGTCGCTGCGTGGCGCCGGCGTGACGGACCGGGTGACGATCAGCGCCACCCGGCGGTCGCGCGTCGTCTACGTCGCGGTGATTCACGGGGGACCACGGGCCGAGTTCCTGAACGCGACCTACGGGCTCACCGTCACCCGGCTCCGTGGCTGAAGGTCAGTGCAGGACGCGGGCCTCGTAGCCGGCGTCGCGCATGCCCTGGACCACCTGGTCCGCGTGCTCGTGTCCGCGCGTCTCGATCACGAGCTCGACCGCGGTCTCGCGCACGTGCAGGTCGAGGCCCTCGCGCACGTGCGCGACGTCGACGATGTTGGCTCCCGTCGAGGCCACCTGCACGAGCAGCTCGGCGAGGTTGCCCGGGCGGTCGGCGAGGCGCGTGAGGAGCACGAGCCGGCGCCCGGACTCGGTCTCGTGGCGCCGCGCGACCGAGGCCAGCAGGCCCGGGTCGACGTTCCCGCCGGAGAGCACGGCGACCGTCGTGCCGCCGCCGGTCGCCGTCACCTGCCCGCCGAGCAGCGCGGCGACGCCGACCGCGCCCGCTCCCTCGACCACGAGCTTGCAGCGCTCCATGAGCACGACCATGGCCTCGGCGACCGCGTCCTCGTCGACGACCACGATGTCGTCGGCGAAGCGGGAGAGCAGCTCGAGGGTGAGGTCGCCCGGGCGCTTGACGGCAATCCCGTCGGCGATCGTGAGCACGGACGGCGCCGGCACCGGCTCGCCGCGGCGAAGCGACTCCGGATACGGCGCGCAGGCCGCGACCTGGACCCCGATCACCTCGACCTCGGGGCGCGCGGCCTTGACCGCGATCGCGATGCCGGAACAGAGCCCGCCGCCGCCCACCGGGACGACGACACGGGCGAGGTCGGGCACCTCGTCGAGCAGCTCGAGCCCGAGCGATCCCTGCCCGGCCACGATGTCGGGATCGTCGAACGGGTGCACGAAGGCCAGGCCGCCGTCGCGCGCGCGCTCCTGCGCCAGCGCGAGGCACTCGTCGACCGAGCCGCCGCCGATGTTCACGACCGCCCCCTGCCCACGCGCCGCCTCCACCTTGGCCAGCGGCGCGTCGTCGGGCACGAAGACCTCGCACGTCACGCCCCGCGCTCGAGCCGCGGCCGCGAGGCTCTGTGCGTGGTTGCCGGCCGAGGCGGCTACCACGCCGGCGGCGCAGCCGCGATCGCCGAGCGCGGCGAGCTTGGCCGCGGCGCCCCGCAGCTTGAACGAGCCCGTGCGCTGGAGGTTCTCGGCCTTGAGCGCGACCACGCCGCCGGCGCGCTCGGAGATCGTCCGCGACGACAGCACCGGGGTCCGCCGGGCGACCGCGTCGACCGCGGGGCGCGCCGCCACGACGTCGGCGGCGCTCACCCCGCTGCGCGCATCCGTTGCCATCAGGCCACGGATGCTACGCGGCGCGGCTGCGTCCCCCCCGGCGAACGTCAAAGGCGGCTGGTAGGGGCGGGTGAGGGCCGGCGGCCGGTCACAACCGGCCAAGCGGGTGCTCGCGGGGCTTCGGGTGTCCACTTATACGCCGCTACGGCACCCTAACCGGACAACGGCGCCCCCGTTCGACGGCGGTTGTCCACTTGTGCGCCGCCACGGCTCCTAACCGGCCACGCACCGCTCGGACCAGGGGCCCGTGGCCACTTCGGCACCGCCCACCCTCCCTACCTAGCCGCCGTTGACCCTCGTCCTCACGGTTCGGCACCGGCTGCCGATTGAAGGGGAGTGAGCCTCGAGACGGCCCTCATGCGCGTCGCCACGCTCCAGGCGTGGGTGGCGCCCTCTCCCGCTCCACCGCCGGTCCAGCCGGTCCCCACCGGACCAAGCTTCCAGGCCGTGCTGACGCAGGCGGTCGGCGAGCCGCAAGGCTCGTACTCGCATCTCTCCGGCGACCTCGACGCCAACCCCGAGCTGCTGGCGCGGCTCGAGCGGCTGGCGGCGGCGCGCGGGGAGACGTTCGAGATCACGAGCGGGCTGCGCACCACGGCCGAGCAGCAGGCGCTGTGGGACCGGCGGGCGAGCAACCCCTACCCCGTCGCGCGGCCCGGCACCTCGCGGCACGAGCACGGCAACGCCGCCGACGTGACGATCGGCGGGCGGGCGATCCAGGACGTGATCCCGCGCGACGAGCTGATCCGCGCCGGCATCGCGCCGCTGGCCGGCGACGCCGTGCACGTCGAGCTCCCAGGCTAGGGGGTGCCCAACGGGACATCGCTCCACACGGAACGTCTCGTTGGGCGGGGCCCCCCATTCTCCTAGTCGGGCAGCGCGAGCACCATGTCGATCTCGACGTCGGCGCCGAGCGGCAGCGCCGCGACGCCGATCGTGCTGCGCGCGGGCGGATCGCTCGTGAAGTAGGCGCCGTACGCCTCGTTGACGTCCTTGAATTGCGCTATGTCGGTTACGTAGATCCCCACGCGCACCGCGTCGCCGAGCTCGGCGCCGGCCGCCTTGGCGACGATCGCGAGGTTGTCGAGACACCGCCGCGTGCGGTCGCCGATCGAGCCCTCGATCAGCTGGCCGGTCTCCGGGTCGACCGGCGTCTGGCCGGAGAGGAACACGAGGCCGTTGGAGACCACTGCGTGCGAGTAGGGCCCGGCGGCGGGCGGCCCGGGGTCCGCGGTGACGGTTTCGCGATGATGAGACATGGCGAGGACCGTATTCGATGGCTAACAAGCTCGCGCACGAGACATCTCCGTACCTGCTCCAGCACAAGGACAACCCCGTGGACTGGTACCCATGGGGCGAGGAGGCGCTGTCGCGCGCCCGTGACGAGGACCGGCCGCTGCTCGTCTCGATCGGCTACTCGGCCTGCCACTGGTGCCACGTGATGGAGCGGGAGTCGTTCGAGGACCCCGCCGTCGCCGCCCTCATGAACGAGCACTTCGTCTGCGTGAAGGTCGACCGCGAGGAGCGGCCGGACGTCGACGCGATCTACATGGACGCCGTGCAGGCCATGACCGGCCACGGCGGCTGGCCGCTCAACGCCTTCCTCACGCCCGAGGGAGTGCCGTTCTACGCGGGCACCTACTACCCGCCGGCCCCGCGCCAGAACATGCCGAGCTGGCCGATGGTGCTCGAGGGCATCGCGCGCGCGTGGCGCGAGCAGCGCGAGCAGATCACCGGCTCGTCCGAGCGGATCGTCGAGCGCCTGCGCGCGTCGGCGGCGTTCCAGGCGCCGGACGCCGAGCTCGACCCCGCGTCGCTCGACGCCGCGCAGGCCGCGCTGCGCCGCACCTACGACGCCGACTGGGGCGGCTGGGGCGGCGCGCCGAAGTTCCCGGCCGCCTCGGTGATCGAGTTCCTGCTCCGCCGCGGCGAGCGCCAGATGGCGCTCCACACGCTGCGCCGGATGGCCACCGGCGGCATGTACGACCAGGTCGGTGGTGGCTTCGCGCGCTACTCGGTCGACCCCCGCTGGATCGTCCCCCACTTCGAGAAGATGCTCTACGACAACGCGCTGCTCGCGAGGGCCTACCTGCACGCCTTCCAGGTGTCGGGCGAGCCGTTCTTCGAGCGCGTGGCCCGCGAGACGCTCGACTGGGCGCTGCGCGAGCTTCGCCAGGAGGAGGGCGGCTTCGCGAGCGCGCTCGACGCCGACTCGGAGGGCGTCGAGGGACGCTTCTACGTCTGGCGGCTCGACGACGTCCGGGCCGCGCTCTCCCCGGACCTCGCCGACGCCGCGATCGAGCACTTCGGGATGACCGAGGCGGGCAACTTCGAGGGCGCGAACATCCCGGTGCGCGCCACGCCGGACCCGCTCCGGCTCGCCGACATCAAGGCCGGCCTGCTGGCGGCGCGCGAGCAGCGGGTGCGCCCCGGCCTCGACGACAAGCGGCTGACCGCCTGGAACGCGCTCATGATCTCGGCGCTGGCCGACGCCGGCGCCGTGCTCGGCGAGCCGCGCTACCTCGACGCCGCGCGCGCCGCCGCCGAGTTCATCGGGCGCGAGCTGCGCGGGCCGGACGGGCGGCTGCTGCGCACCTACAACCGCGGCACCGCGCGCCTCAACGCGTACCTCGAGGACCACGCGTTCCTGCTCGAGGCACTGCTGACGCTGTACGAGGCCACGTTCGAGCCCCGCTGGTTCGCGGAGGCCGTGCGGCTCGCCGACGAGATCCTCGATCGCTTCGCCGACCCGGAGCGCGGCGGGTTCTTCTCCACCGCCGCCGACCACGAGCCGCTCATCGCCCGCCGCAAGGAGCTCGAGGACGCGCCGATCCCGTCCGGCTCCTCGGCCGCGGCGTTCGGCCTCCTGCGGCTCGCCCGCCTCACCGGCGAGGCGCGCTACGAGGAGGCGGCCCTGGGGGTGATCCGGCTCCTGCACACGCTCGCCCCCCAGCACCCGTCCGCCTTCGGCCACCTGCTCCAGGCGATCGACTTCCACCTCGCCGAGGTCCGCGAGGTGGCGCTCGTCGGCCCGGACCGGGAGCCGCTCGAGCGCGTCGTACGCGAGGCGTTCCGGCCGCACGTCGTGCTCGCCGGCGGGGAGCCGGACGGAGTGCCGCTGCTCGAAGGCCGCTCTCCGGTCGACGGCCGCGCTGCCGCGTACGTGTGCGAGCGGTTCACGTGCCTACGGCCGGTGACCGAGCCGGACGAGCTCCGCGCGCTCCTCGACTGAGGGTTAGAGGATGGACAGGTAGCGGTCGAGCTCCCACGGCGTGACCTGCACGCGGTAGTCCTCCCACTCCTGGCGCTTGATCTCGATGTAGCGGTTGAAGATGTGCTCGCCGAGCGTGCGGAGCACGAGCTCTGACTCGGCGGTGATCTCGACCGCCTCGCCGAGCGTCTCGGGGAGCTGCTCGATCCCGAGCCGGCGGCGCTCGTCGGGGCTCAGGTGGTAGAGGTTCTTCTCCATCGGCTCGGGCAGCTCGTAGCCGCGGTCGATGCCTTCCAGGCCGGCCATCAGGAGCGACGCGAACGTCAGGTACGGGTTGCAGGCGGGGTCGGGGCAGCGCAGCTCCATCCGCGTCGCCTGCTCCTTGCCCGGGTGGTAGAGCGGGACACGCACGAGGGCCGAGCGGTTGCGCCGGCTCCAGGCGACGTAGACCGGCGCCTCGTAGCCGGGGACGAGCCGCTTGTAGGAGTTCACCCACTGGGCGAAGATCGAGCAGATCTCGCGGGCGTGGCGGAGCTGGCCGGCGATGAACGCCTTGCCGGTGTCCGACAGGAAGTACTTGTCGTCGGCGTCGTAGAACGCGTTGCGGCCGCCCTTGAACAGCGACTGGTGGGTGTGCATGCCCGAGCCGTTCTCGCCGAACAGCGGCTTGGGCATGAAGGTCGCGTGCCAGCCGTACTTGAGCGCGATCTCCTTGACCGTGATGCGGTAGGTCATGCAGTCGTCGGCCATCTTCAGGGCGCCCGCGTAGCGCATGTCGATCTCGTGCTGGCTCGGCCCGACCTCGTGGTGGGAGTACTCCACGTCGATGCCGAGCTTCTCGAGCGCGAGGACGGTCTCGCGGCGGACGTCGGAGCCGGCGTCGAGCGTCGTGAGGTCGAAGTAGCCGCCCTCGTCGAGCACCTCGGTGCCCTTGGAGTCCTTGAAGAGGAAGTACTCGAGCTCCGGGCCGACGTGGAAGTGGTCGAAGCCCATCGACTTCATCCGCTCCTGGGCGCGACGGAGGACGTGGCGCGGGTCGCCCTCGTACGGCGCGCGCTCGGGGGTGAGGACGTCGGCGAACATGCGCGCGACGCCGCCGCCGTTCTCCTGCGGGCGCCACGGGAGCACGTGGAACGTGGTGGGGTCCGGCATCGCGAGCATGTCGGACTCCTCGATGGCGTTGAAGCCCGTTATCGAGGAGCCGTCGAATCCCATCCCGCCCTCGAACGCATCGTCGAGCTCGTCGCGGTTGATCGAGAAGGACTTCAGCTGACCGAGGATGTCGGTGAACCACAGTCGGATGAAGCGGATGTCGCGCTCGCCGACGATCGCCTTGACGTCGTCGGGCGTCTTGGGACGGTCGTCGTTCATGGCCGGGAG
>DASTIC010000032.1:0-3171 GCA_035717845.1 Solirubrobacteraceae bacterium | reverse complement strand
GGGCGCCGCCTGCCGCGAGCTCGGCGACGAGGAGGCTGCAGCGCTCGAGCTCGACGCGGCGCGGCATACCTTCCAGGCGCTGGGAGCCGCTCCAGACGTGGCTCGCGTCGAGGCGCTGGCCGGCGGCGCCATGCGCCATGGGCTCACGCCGCGCGAGCTCGAGGTGCTCAGGCTCGTCGCCGAGGGCCGGACGAACCGAGCGATCGCGGACGAGCTCGTCCTCAGCGAACGTACGGTCGAGCGCCACGTCACGAACACGTTCGCCAAGCTCGGGGTGTCGACGCGGGCCGCCGCCACGGCGTACGCCTACGAGCACCGGCTCCTCTGAGCCTCCGGCATGCGTGGAACCACGTAGGCCCACGGCCGGCCAGGTTGCGTGGTCCGGCCGATGCGTAGGCGCCGAGTCGACCCTACGGTCGGAGGCAGGCAAATGAAGGAGGACGTCATGAGCGAGCGCTTCGACACCGTAATCGTCGGCGGCGGGCAAGCAGGACTGGCCGTCGGCTACTACCTCGCCCGGCACGACCGGTCCTTCGTGGTCCTCGAGGGCAACGACCGGATCGGCGACAACTGGCGCAACCACTACGACTCCCTGCGGCTCTACAGCCCGGCGCGCTTCAACGGACTGCCCGGGTGGGCGGGTTCGCTCGACCCCTGGACGTACCCCACCAAGGACGAGATCGCGGAGTACCTGGAGGCCTATGCGCGCCGCTTCGAGCTGCCGGTGGTCACCGGGGTCCGCGTCGACCGCCTCCGCCGCACGGGCGACGGCTACGAGCTACGCGCGGGCGCGCATCGCTTCGTCGCCGACAATGTCGTCGTCGCGTCGGGCACCTTCCAGGAGCCGATCGTGCCGGAGCTGGCGGCCGACCTCGACCCCGGCATCCGGCAGCTGCACTCGAGCGAGTACCGGCGACCGGGCGAACTGCAGCCCGGGCCCGTGCTGGTCGTCGGCGCCAGCCATTCGGGCGCCGACATCGCCCACGAGGTCGCCCTCGCCGGCCACCCTACGGTGCTATCGGGCCGCATCAACGGAGAGCTGCCGTTCGACATCGAGGGGCGCGCAGCGCACGTCGCGTTGCCGATCCTGTGGCGCGTCGCCAACCACGTGCTCACCATGCGCACGCCGATCGGCCGCAAGGTCCGCGTCAAGGTGCGCGCGCACGGCGGGCCGCTGCTGCGCATCAAGCGCGCCCACCTGCGCGAGGCGGGCGTCGAGCACGTCGAGGCCCGCGTCGAGGACGTCCGCGACGGTCTGCCGGTGCTGGCGGACGGGCGCGTGCCCGACGTGACGAACGTGATCTGGTGCACCGGCTTCGGCAAGGACGTAAGCTGGATCGACCTCCCAGTGAACGGCGAGGACGGCTGGCCGGAGCAGACGAACGGCGTCGTCGAGTCCTCGCCGGGCCTCTACTTCGTCGGCCTCCCGTTCCTGTTCTCGTTCGCCTCGATGCTGATCGGCGGCGTCGGCCGCGACGCCGAGCGCGTCGCCGACCACATCGTCGCCCGGACTGGGACGGGTGGGCGCAGGGAGCGCGACGCGGTCCCGGACACCCGCGTGACCGTCGGTTGAGCCGGCGGGCTCAGTACGGGGTGCGCGACGGCTCGCCCGGCGGACGGCACTCCGCACGTCCGCGCCGGGAGCCGCCAGCTGTCACCGCTCGACCGATCGATGTGCGAAGTCGTCAGCGCCGATCAGGTCGTGCTCGAGCGCGACCGACAGCGCCTCGGCCTCGGCCAGCATCCGCCGGCGCTCGAGTCGCGTGACCGTGCGGGCGATCTGGTGGACGCCGCGGTCGAGGGCGCGATCGAGCTCGCGTGCCTGCTCGTCGTCCAGCGTCACCTCCTCGCGGTGGCCGCAGTTGCCGCAGCGAAGCGATGTCCGCCACTCGACGCCTTCGTGCTCCCAGGCGACAGGCGATACGGCCTCGGCACGGCAGGTCGGGCACTTCACGAGCTCGTCCCCGCGTTCGGGTCGTGGCTCCGGTCCCACGAGCCACGTGAGCAGGTTCCAGATCCCGGTCATGTCGCGGGTCTCCCCTCGCTCGCAGCCGAGCGCAGGCGATCGTCAGCCGGCGGACGAACCGGGCGACGCCGCCCTCATCCCGCGTTGATCAGCAGCGGGACCGACGCCCGTGATCATGCACTTGACCGCGGGCGAATGTCGGTCGGCTGACGGCGGGCGAGCAGACGTCAGGCGAATGCACAGACCAGCGCCACACGAGGAGGTCTTCCGATTCCTGACATCGACACAGCCTGGAACCCGCCGCGCCGCACTCGGCGCCAGCGAATGCTCGACCGCGTCCAGGTCGTGGGGGCCGTGTTGATCGCGGCGGCCCTCGTCGCGGCGGCAGCCGTTGCGCTGCTATGACGCCGCGCCCCAGCCCGGCCTCCGAGTCATGAGCACCGTTTCACGAGCGAGGAGGAGACCGTGGCCGAGATCGCGTTCCAGAACGTGACGAAGCGGTATCCGGACGGGTTCGAGGCCGTGAAGGCCATCGACCTCGATATCGGCGACGGCGAGTTCATGATCCTCGTCGGGCCGTCCGGTTGCGGGAAGTCGACCGCGCTGCGGATGATCGCCGGGCTCGAGGACATCACCGAGGGTGACCTCATCATCGGCGGCGAGCGCGTCAACGACCTCGCGCCGCGCGACCGCGACATCGCGATGGTGTTCCAGAACTACGCGCTGTATCCGCACATGACCGTGCGCGAGAACATGGGCTTCGCGCTCAAGCTCGGCAAGGTCGACAAGGCGGAGATCGACCGGCAGGTGACGGAGGCGGCGCGGATCCTCGACCTCGAGCCGCACCTCGAGCGCAAGCCCGCCAACCTCTCCGGCGGCCAGCGCCAGCGTGTGGCCATGGGCCGCGCCATCGTGCGCGACCCGAAGGCGTTCCTGATGGACGAGCCACTCTCGAACCTGGACGCCAAGCTGCGCGTGCAGATGCGCACGGAGGTCGCGCGCATCCAGCGGCGGCTCGGGACCACGATGGTCTACGTGACGCACGACCAGACCGAGGCCATGACGCTCGGCGACCGCGTGGCGGTCATGCGTGCCGGGCTCATCCAGCAGGTCGACACGCCGGCCAACCTCTACGACCACCCGGCGAACCTGTTCGTCGCCGGCTTCATCGGCTCGCCGTCGATGAACTTCCTGCCCGGGCGGCT
>DASTIC010000031.1:0-33842 GCA_035717845.1 Solirubrobacteraceae bacterium | reverse complement strand
GTGGTTAACGATCCGTTCCGAGCCCTCTCTCACCCGATCCGCCGCGGCATCGTCGAGCGCCTCGCCGCCGGCCCGGCGACGGTCGGCGTGGCGACCGAGGGCTTCGGCGTCTCCAAGCCGGCGATCTCCAAGCATCTGAAGGTGCTCGAGGAGACCGGCGTCGTGAAGCGCGTGGTCGACGGGCGCACGCACCGCCTGTCGCTCGAGCCCCATGCGCTGGGTGAGGCGGCCGACTGGATGGATCGCCAGCGCGCCCTGTGGGGGCGCCTGTTCGACGTCATCGACGACTACCTCAAGGAGGGCGAACACCGATGAAGACCCCCGCCATCGTGTCGCCGCAGGAATGGCAGGCCGCGCGCGACGCGCTGCTCGTCAAGGAGAAGGAGCACACCCGAGCCCGCGACGCGCTGGCTGCCGAGCGCCGCCGGATGCCGATGATGGCCGTCGAGAACGAGTACGCGTTCGAGGGCCCGGACGGGCCGGCGAGCCTGCTCGACCTGTTCGACGGGCGCCGCCAACTGATCGTCTACCGCTTCTTCTACGAGCCCGGCGTCGCCGGCTGGCCCGAGCACGGCTGCCCCGGCTGCTCCTTCCTCGCCGACCAGGTGGCCCATCTCGCCCACCTCAACGCGCGCGACACGACGCTCGTGTTCGTCTCGCGCGCCCCGCAGGAGAACATCGCGCAGTGGAAGGCGCGGATGGGGTGGGACATGCCGTGGTTCACGATCACCGACGACTTCGACGCGGACTTCGGCGTCGGCGAGTGGCACGGCACCAACGCGTTCCTGCGCGACGGCGACCGCATCTTCCGCACCTACTTCGTCGACAGCCGCGGCGACGAGGCGATGGGCAGCACCTGGAGCTACCTCGACATCACCGCGCTCGGGCGCCAAGAGGAGTGGGAGGACTCGCCGGAGGGCTACCCGCAGACGCCGCCGTACCAGTGGTGGCACCTGCACGACGAGTACGACTTCGTCGCCAGGTGATCGCCCACATCGGCGGCGTCCCGCTGGAGGAGCTCCTGCCGTCGGTCCCGGCGACCGGCGCGGGGCTCCTCATGGCCCGCGCATGGGTCAGGATGCGCATGCGACGCCGTCGGGAGCCCGGGACATGAGCGAGAGCACCACCCTGCGCATGCAGCGCACGTATCAGGCACCCGCCCAGGCGGTCTTCGACGCGTGGACGAGCGAGGAGGTCATCCGCCGCTGGTGGCACGCCGAGCACGACTGGGAGACGACCGAGGCCGAGGTCGACCTGCGCGTCGGCGGCACCGTGCGGGTCGTGATGCGCGACCCCCACCAGGACGTCGAGTACGGCGGCGGCGGCATGTACACCGAGGTCGAACCTCCGACCCGGCTCGCCTTCACCTGGCTCTGGGACGGCAACGACACGCGCCAGCTGATCGAGCTCGACTTCGAGGAGGACGACGGCGTCACCACGGTGCGTTTCACGCACAGTGGGCTGTGGGACGAGGAAGCGGTGCGCTCGCACGAGAGCGGCTGGGGCAAGGCGTTCGACAACCTCGAGCGCGCGCTCGCGGGCCCTGGTCCGCAACCGTAGGACCCCTTGCGCAGTGGCCACCGGTCGGATAGACGTAACCAATCGAGGCGGGCGAGATGGCCGATCCGGGCGTCACCCAAGTCAGACCTCGCGACCGGCTCCGTCGTGCCTGGGATCCTGCGCTCGCCGCCTGCGTGGCGCTGCTCGTCGCCTTCCCCGTCGTCGCCTCGGTCACCGCCGATGAGCTGCCCCGCCCACCCGGCCCGGCGACCGCGATCGAGATGCCGGAGGGCGGCGGCGCGCGCGCCTCCCTCCGTGACGTGCCGGTCTTCTCGGCCGAGCCCGACCTGACGGCCGAGCTCGCCGGCGCCGACGCCATGGGCGACGCCGTGCAGCAGGGGCTGACCGACGCGCTCGGCGCGCAGCGCGGGGGCGCGCTGCTGCGGATCGCGCGCGACAGCGGCGTCGACGTGCTCGCGGTCGACTCGATCGCAGTCGAGGACACCCCGTACCCGTTCCGTTATCCGCCGATCGACCGCGTCCTGGCCGGCGCGGACGTGGATCGGCAGGCGGCCAGCGACGTGGGCGCCCTCCTCGTCCTCGCGGCTGCCCAGGAGGAAGGAGCGGACACGCCGTTCGGGAACTTCCCGAACGCGGCGAGGGTCGCCTTCGCGCTCCTGGACCGCGCGCGGGCCGGCGGCGACTGCGGGCCGCAGCTGAACCTCGCCTTCGTGCTCTCCGCGGACCGCAACCCCCGCGACGACGACGTCGCGCGCGAGTACGAGGCGGCGGCCCGCGCGTGCGGCGGCGATCCCACGCCGCTCTGGCTGCTCGGCCAGTTCCAGTCGCAGCGGGCGTTCGCGTACGACGACGACGACCGCGCCGGCCAGCAGCTCGAGCGAGCCGACCGCCTGCGCCGGCCGTTCGCGACCTTCAGGCGCATGCAACGGGCGTGGCCGCGATCGTCGCTCGGGTGGGCCGGGGAGGCCGACGCCGAGCTGCGGCTCGCCTACCAGACCGACCCCCGCCAGCCGTTCGGCGCCCGCCGGCGGTTCCGCCGCGCGCTGGCCCTCTACCGCACCGCGCGCGGGCTCGACGACGATCCGGCGCTGGCGGCCGGCGAGGCCCGGGCGCTCGCCGGCCTCCGCCGCTACGCCGAGGCGGCGGACGTCCAGGCGAAGGCCGTGGCGGGCGCCGCGTACGACGGGCCGCCGCGCGCTCGCCAGGTCGAGTACCTCGAGCGGGCCCTGCGCTGGAGCGAGGCCGCTGACGCGGCGGTCGACTTCACGGCCGCTCCTGCGTTCGCGCCGCCCCGCGCGCTGTTCCCGAAGATCGCCCACGACGACAACGAGGCGTTGCTGTTCCGCGAGGACGCCGAGGGACCGGTGTCCACCGGCAGCGACCGCCTGTGGCCCGTCCGGCTCGAGGTCGGCCCTCCGCCGGGAGGCGCCGGCGGCGCGGGGAGCGACCTCTCCTTCCTCCCCCTCTATCGCGCCCAGCCGGCCGTCACCGGCTACGACCGCTGGTGCCCCGACTGGGCGCAGCGGCGCGACCTCGTGCTGGCCGGGCGCGCCGACGAGGCGCTCGACGGCCTGCCGAACACGTTCTTCGACGTGCGACCGTGGGAGAGCCGCGAGTGCCCGCTCGGGCTCGAGGGCGTGCCGCTCCTGCGCGCGCTGGCCCAGCTCGAGGCGGGCGACCGCGGCGCCGCCCTCGCCACCGCGAAGCGGTTCCGGTTCGGCGGGGACCGTGCGCCTGCCGCGATCCTCGCCGACGCCCACCAGGACCTCTGGCGCTTCGGCGGGCGGCGCGACCGCGCCGCCCGCGCGGCGGCGCGGTGGGTGGACGAGCTCCCGGAAGATCCCGACGCTTCCGACCGCGCCGGCGAGATCGCGTTCCTGGCCGGCGACTACGCGGGCGCGGAGCGCTCGTTCGCCCGGGCGGTCCGCACGGCCCGGGCGGCGTACGGCGGCTGGACGACGCGGGAGGCCAGATCGCTGCTCAAGCGCGGCGTCGCGCTGTCGCGGCTCGGCGAGGTCGACCGCGCGCTCGCCGTGCTGGAAGAGGCCGACGGCGTGGCCACGCGCATGGAGGGCTTCGCGCGCAACGAGCCGAACCGGTTCCCGGAAGGCGATGGCGAGGCGGTCTGGTTCTCGTATCACGCGCGCGCCCAGGCCGGCGACGCCGCCCTGCGGGCGCGCCGGTACCCCGCGGCGGCCGACTACTACGACACCGCCGCGGAGCGGCTGCCGCGGCTCGAGTTCGAGCTGCCGCTGTTCACTCTCGAGCCGCTGATCCGCACGGAGGTCTTCCACAACAACCGCGCCCTCGCGGAGCTCAAGGCCGGTCGTCTCGAGCCCGCGCTCGAGGCGGCGCGGACGGCCGTCGCGGCCGATCCGGCCAACCCGCTCTTCCGGGAGACCGAGGGCTTCGCGTTGCAGCGGCTGGGGCGCGACGGCGACGCGGTGGCCGCGTACCGGTCGGGCCTCGCGTCCGACCCGACGGTCTATCCGGCCTGGAACGACCTCGGCGTCCTGCTCCTCCAGCAGGGCCATGCGGACGAGGCCGTCGACGCCCTGCGCCGCGCGGTCGGCGCCCGCGACGACTACGCGACGGGCTGGTTCAACCTCGGCGTGGCGGAGGAGGACCGGAGTCTGCCGAATCCCGCTGCGGCGGAGGGCGCCTTCGGGAAGGCCTTCGCGCTCGACGAGCGCCTGCGCGACCGGCCGCGCGACCCGATCGCCGACGACGCCGTCTACATCACCCAGCTCGACCTCTCCAAGCCGCTGCCCGCCGAGTGGAGCTTCAACCGCACCCAGGAACGGGCACCGCTCGTCGCGGGTGGGTTCGCCGTCGTCTTCCTCCTCGGCCTGCGCCTCGCCCGTGGCCTGGCGGCCCAGGGTGCGGCCGCGAACCCGGCCGCGCGGATGCTCGACCCGGCCCGCCGCTGGCTCGACCGGCTGCCGGGGTCGCTGCGGTTCGCGCCGGCCGCGGTGGCCGTGGCCGCCACGATCGCGATCTTCGTCTGGCCGCTCGTGCGGGCCGGCGGCGCGTCGCTCGCGTCGGTGCTGCTGCTCGCCGCCGGCGTCGGGCTGCTGATCGCGGTCGCGATGCGCGCGCGTCAGCTGGTCGCCCGCGGAGCCGGGGTCGAGCTCGAGCAGCGCACGTGGGGCCCGGCGGTCGCGTTCGGCGCCGTCACGGCCGCGGTCGGGGTGCCGTGGGCGCCGGTCCCGGTGGCCCGCACCCGCCGCCCGGCGCCCGCCGTGCACTGGATCGGCCCGATCCTGCTCGCCGGCGCCGCGCTCGTCCTGCTCGTGCTGGCGGCGTGGCTCCAGGTCCCGGTGACACGCACGCTGGGTGCCGCCGCGCTCGTGATGGCAGCGTCGATGCTGGTGCCGATCGAGCCGCTCGACGGCGCGGCGGTCGCGAACGGGACGGGCACCGCCGTGACGCTGGCGCTGGTCGGCACCGGCGTCCTCATGCTGGTCGGCCTCGTCTAGTCAGCTCGCGCCGTCGAGCGCGGCCTTGAGCGCGTCGAGGTCGGCCGCCCCGAAGACGACGCGATTGCGGGTCGCGACGTAGACGAGGTCGAGGTCGACACCGGCCTTGGCGATCCGGCGGGTGAGGTCCGCCAGGACCCCCGGCCGGTCCTCTACATCGACCACGACGACCTCCCGCTCCCGCGTCACCGCGACATGCGAGATCGCGAGCGAATGCCGCGCCGCGCCGGCGTGGGGCACGAGGATGTGCAGCTCCGCCCGGTCACCGGCGCCGACGCACGTCGCCGCCGAGATGTTCACGCCCGCATCGCTGATCGCCGCCGCGACCCGCGCCAGCGCTCCGGGCGTGTTCTCGATGTCGATGACGAGGTCGACGGCCATACCCGCAATCTATTCGGCCTGGGCGGCTGCGGGTTCGGTGGTCAGGGCCGGGACCGGGAGGTTGAGCCTCCCGAGGAGGGCCATCGCGACCAGCAGTCCGAGCGCCGCGAAGATGATCGCGGTCGCGAAGGCGGCCTGGTAGCCGTTGGTGAGCGCGACGAGCGGGTTGTCGCCGTGGGCTTCGGAGACGGCGACGGTGGAGAGGATCGCCACGCCGACGGCGCCGCCGATCTGGAACGACGAGTTGTTGAGCCCTGAGGCGAGCCCCGCGTCCGCCTCCGCGATTCCCGCGAGCGAGACGATCGAGCCCGCGACGTACGCAGCTCCGAGCCCGGGGCCGAATGCCAGCAGCCCGAGGAAGATGTCCCCGAGATAGCTGCCGTCGACGGAGACGTGTGCGAGCAGTAGGCATGCGAGACCCGTCAGCGCCATGCCGGCGATCGTGATCGTGCGCAGGCCGCCCCTGGTTGCGATCGCCTGCCCGGTGATCGACCCGACGGCCGCCGTCACCGGCATGACGACCGAGGCGAGCCCGAACTCGAGCGGCGAGTAGTGCAGCACCTGCTGCGCGTACTGCGTGAGGATGAACGGCATCCCGAAGGCGAGCATCCCGAGCGCGAACAGCACCAGGTTGCCGCCGACGAGCGCGCGCGAGCGGAACAGGCGCAGCGGCGCGAGCGGGGCGGCGGCGCGCGCCTCGATCCTGATGAACAGCGCGAGCAGCACGGCCGAGATCGCCAGCAGGCCGAGCGTCTGGCCGCTGCCCCAGCCGGCGTCGGGCGCCTCGACGACGGCGTACACGAGCGCGACGAGCGCGGCCGTGATCGTCACCGCGCCGGCGACGTCGAACCGGCGCTCGCGCTCGCGATCGCGGCTCTCTCGCAGCAGCACCGGGCTGAGCGCGACCACGGCGAGGGCGACCGGGACGTTGATGAAGAAGATCCACTCCCAGCCCAGCCCTTCGGTGACCGGGCCGCCGATCAGCCACGCGGCGGTGGCGCCGATGCCGCCGATCGCGGCCCAGATGCCCAGCGCCTTGTTGCGCTCGGCGCCCTCGTCGAAGGTGGTCATCAGGATCGACAGCGCGGTCGGCGTCATGATCGCCGCCGCCACGCCTTGGACGACGCGGGCCGCGATCAGCACCGGGACCGTTCCGGCCATCCCGCATGCGAGCGAGGCGAGCGCGAACAGTCCTGTACCGACGATGAACACGCGCCGGCGCCCGAGCAGGTCGGCCGCGCGCCCGCCGAGGAGCAGCAGGCCGCCGAAGCTGAGCAGGTAGGCGCTCAGGACCCACTGGAGGTCCCCCGCCGAGAAGCCGAGCTCGGCGTCGATCGACGGCAGCGCCACGACCACGATCGCGGAGTCGAGGATCACCATGAAGAACGCGGTGCACAGCAGCGCGAGCGCCTTCCAGCGCCGCGGATCCGGCTGGGATGTCATCGGTCGCTCCTGAGTTGGGGGTTGCGCAACAGTACCTGTTAGTCCTAGAAAACAAGTACGGCTACCTACACTAGGACTAGACTGTTTCGTGATGGCGACGATGCGGACCTACGGCGACGGCTGCGGGATCGCGCACGCGCTCGATCTCGTGGGCGAGCGCTGGGCGCTGCTCGTCGTGCGCGAGCTGCTGCTCGGACCCAAGCGCTTCACCGACCTGCGCGACGGTCTCCCCAACGCGAGCCCCAATGTGCTCGCGCAGCGCCTGCGCGAGCTCGAGCAGGCCGGGGTCGTCCAGCGCCGCAAGCTGTCGCCGCCCGCCGGCTCCTGGGTCTACGAGCTCACCGACTGGGGCCGCGAGCTCAAGCCGATCGTCATCACGCTCGGGACATGGGCGCTGCGCTCGCCGTCGTTCCCCGACGATGCGCCCGTCGGTACCGACTCCGTCATCCTCGCCCTCGGGACCTTCTTCGACGCCGACGCCGCCGGCGGCCTCACCGCCCGCTACGAGCTGCGCCTGGGTGACCACGTCTTCCGGATCGGGGTCGCCGATCGCGGGATTGCCGTCGATCGCGGCGCCGCGGACGACCCGGATGCGGTCATCGAGACCGACTCCGGGACCCTCAGCGCGCTGGTCTGGGAGCGTCGCGAGCTCGCGGACGCGCTGCGCGCCGGCGACATCACGATCGAGGGCGACGAACGGGCCGTGACCCGGTTCCTCGAGCTCTTCCCGCGGCCACGGCCCGCCGCCCCCATGGGTGCAGTGAGATGAGTGCGATCACCCCCACCTACGAGATCCTCTGGGACGTCGACGAGCACGCCACGCTCTTCATCGAGCCGAACGCGTGAACATCCCGGATCCGGACGGGAAAGCGAGCGCGTTCGCGGAGCTCCCGACGTAAGCGCGGACCCTGCGGCGTTGCAATATCCTGGCGCGCAGTAGGAGGCGGACGACAGGGGGTCGCCGCCCGAGCGAAGGGGAGTGGGATGTTTCAATTGACGACTCGTGCGCGTCGGCGCACGCGTTCCTGCGTGCTGGCGGTCGTAGCCGTAGCGGCCGTGGCAGCGCTGCCAGGCGGCGCGTCGGCGGCGCCGGCGCAGGGCGGCTGCAACAGTCGGACGAACAACACCTACGACAAGCTGCTCGAGTGCGTGCGCGTCGAGGGCGTGCGCGAGCATCAGGCGGCGCTCCAGGCGATCGCCGACGCGAACGACGGGAACCGGTTCTCCGGCTTCCCGGGCTACGACGCCTCCGTCGACTACGTGGTCGAGACGCTCGAGGCCGCCGGGTATGACCCCGAGGTCCAGGAGTTCGACTACCTCGCGTTCGAGGTCGTCGGGCCCTCGACCCTCCAGCAGGTCGCGCCCAACGCGATCACCTACCGGGAGGGCATCGACTTCGGGGCGATCACCCAGACCGACCCCGGGGACGTCACCGCGCCGGTCCAGGCCGTCGACCTCGCGTTGGGCCTCGGCAACGCCTCGACCAGCGGGTGCGAGGCCTCCGACTTCGCGGGCTTCACCCGCGGGAACATCGCGCTGCTCCAGCGTGGCACCTGCACGTTCGAGCTCAAGGCCGAGAACGCGGCGGCAGCCGGCGCGGTCGGGATCGTGATCTTCAACCAGGGCAACACGACGGCTGAGGACCGCAACAACATCCCGGCCGTCACGCTCACCGCCAACAACACCAGCGGCATCCCGGTGCTCGGCACCACCTATGCGCTGGGTGTAGAGCTGGCCGGCACGCCCGGGCTCGAGATGCGGGTGTTCGCCAACACGCTGCGCCAGATGCTGCCCACCTTCAACGTGATCGCGGAGAAGACCGGGGTGAACGACGACAACGTCGTGATGGCCGGCGCGCACCTCGACTCGGTGCTCGCGGGCCCAGGCATCAACGACAACGGCTCGGGCAGCGGTGCCATCCTCGAGGTCGCCGAGCAGATCGCCAAGCTGAAGCCGCAGAACACGGTGCGCTTCGCCTGGTGGGGAGCTGAGGAGAGCGGGCTCGTCGGCTCGACGAACTACGTCAACGGCCTGAGTCAGGCGGAGAAGGATCGCATCGCGCTCTACCTGAACTTCGACATGATCGGCTCGCCGAACTACATCCAGATGGTCTACGACAGCGACGAGTCGGGCTTCGAGGCTCCGGTGCCCGTCCCGCCGGGCTCGATCGCCATCGAGGATCTCTTCGAGTCGTTCTACACGCTCCGCAGCGAGCCGTACGACGACGCCGAGTTCAGCGGCCGCAGCGACTACCAGGCCTTCATCAACAACGGGATCCCGGCCGGCGGTCTCTTCACCGGGGCCGAGGTACGCAAGACCGCTGAGCAGCAGGCGATCTGGGGCGGCACCACGGGCGCTCAGTACGACCCGTGCTACCACCAGGCGTGCGACACGTTCGCGAACAACAGCATGCACGCGCTCGCGATCAACGCCGACGCGGTCGCGTTCGCTGTGCTCACGTACGCGTACTCGACCGAGACGGTGAACGGCGTGCCGGGCGCGAAGGTCCCCGGCAAGTTCACCATCCCGGCGCCCGCCGGTCCCGAGGGCACCGTCGGCAGCGACGGCGGCGGCGAGCACGGGCACGACGACAAGTCGTAGCTCTCCGCGCGATGAGAGGGGCGGCCCGTCAGCGGGCCGCCCCTCCCGGCGGCGTGCGCGAATCGCGTCAGGCGGGGGTAGCCGCGGCCGGCGCGGCGTCGGTCTCGGCGTCGTTCGGCATGAGGATCCACGCCGCGATGTACACGAGCGGGGTCAGCACCAGGACGGCGGCGATGCCGAGCAGCCGGGCGACGAGCGGGTTGAGGTCATAGCGGCGAGCGATGGCGGCGGAGACGCCCGCCAGAATGCGGCCGTCGCGGGGCCGCGAGAGGCCCTTCTGCGCGAACCACGCTCGCGCTCCGGCGAGCGAGCTGTCGTAAGCGTTGGCGTGCTGGTGAGTGGAAACGGCCATGGTCATTCTCTCGTTTCTCCCGGGGTTGCCCGGGTCGTTTTTTCGTATGACCAGGATCCCTCCGGCAGGCTTCGATTCCCAGCCAGGCAGCCGTAGGTGGCCGGGGTGCGAACCGGCCGGCAACCCCTAAGGGTCATCCCTTACCTAGCGGCGCCTGTGGCGGGCGGCGTAGGGTTGGCGGAGTCCACAAGGAGGGTCAGATGGCGCTCGCACGTGTCGTGTCATTCGATGGGGTCACCAAGGACCGGATCAAGGAGATGGAGGGCGAGATGGGCTCCGGGCAGCCGCCGGACGACCTCCCCGCGAAGGAGATCGTCGTGCTCCACGATCCTGAGGCCGAGAAGTCCCTCGTGATCCTCTTCTTCGACAACGAAGACGACTACAGGCGCGGCGACGAGACCCTCAACGCGATGTCGAGCGGCGATACCCCCGGGCAGCGCACGTCCGTGGCGAGGTACGACGTCGCGATCCGAATGGCGGTGTGACGACCGGGTCTCTGCGCGTCACTGACCCGACTTCTCGCCGGGCGCGAAGGCGATGGAGAGCACGCCGACCAGTGACAGGGCGAGCGTGATCGAGACCAGCGTCGCAATGACCAGCGACCACCCGAACGAGGGCGCGACCAGTGCGGCCTCCTCGATCATGTGGTCCACGTCGGCGTCGCCCAGGCCGAGCGTCTTCGTCGTGTAGTCGGTGTAGACGTCTTCTCTGGGTTCGAGCGTGCCGGACACCGCAACCACGGCCAGCACTTCGCCGACCCCAAGCGCCCCGACGATCAGTCGACGCAGGCCGACCGAGATTGGACCGACGGCTCTCTGCGCCCTCTCTTCCCAAGCGAGGGCAAGCAGCAGGACCGGGAGGATGCCGGCGGCGAACCCGTAGAAATCCTTACGGGGCAGTTTTCCTACGTCTGACACCGCGCCGACGATGAGCGCGATCACCACGACGATCGCCACGGCAACCGCGATCACGACGCCGATGTCCCTCGCGCTGGAATCGCCGCGCTCGGTAGGTGCACCGCTCACGGCGAGGACTTCAACGTGCCTCTGCATCACCCTTCCAGGGCGGATAATTCGGGTCGAATGCTCCCTCATGACGAGGTTGGGGCCGGGCCTGTGGTGGTCTTGCTGCACGCCGGTGTCGCCGACCGCGGGATGTGGTCCGAGCACCTGCCGTCGCTCGCGGACGCCGGCTTCCGCGCGCTCGCGCCGGACCTGCCCGGCTTCGGCGAGGCGCCGGTCGAGGAAGGCGAGCAGGCGCCGTGGGCTGACGTCCTGGCCACCATGGACGCGCTCGAGATCGGCCGGGCGACGCTGGTCGGCAACTCCTTCGGTGGGGCCGTGGCGTTGCGGACGGCGGTTGTGGCTCCCGAGCGCGTCAGCGGCCTCGTGCTCGTCTCGACGCCCGCGCCCGGGATCGAGCCTTCCGCGCAGCTCGAGGCCGTGTGGCAGGCGGAGGAGGCGGCGCTCGAGCGTGGAGATATCGACGGCGCGGTGCGCGCGGTCGTTGCGGGATGGACGTTGCCGGACTCGCCGGCGGCGCTTCGCGATCGGGTGGCGGCCATGCAGCGACGTGCCTTCGTCCTCCAGGGCGGCGCCGGCGACGTCACCGAGGCGCCGGACCCGCTCGACGAGCACCCTGAGGCACTTGCGAGCATCGCCGTTCCCGCCCTCGTGGCGGTCGGTGAGTCCGACCTAGAGGACTTCCACAAGGGCGCAGAGGCGCTGGCGCAGACCCTGCCACAGTCCCGCCTCGTCACGATCCCGGGCGCCGGACACCTCGCGCCGCTCGAGGCACCGGAGCGCTTCCGCGAGCTGCTCTTGGAGTTTCTCCGCCAGCTGGAGCCGTAGCGCTGCCCGACCGCGCGCGACTGTGGGTAATACTCGGGCGCCTCGGCGACTCGCGCTGAGCTACCAAACGAGGAGGGGACGGTGCCGCTCTATCTATCGAAGTTCAGCTACACGCCGGAGACGTGGGCCAAGCTGATCGGCAACCCCGAGGACCGCCGAGAGGCTGCCCAGGCGTACATCGAGTCGGTCGGCGGGAAGCTCCACGGGTTCTGGTACGCCTTCGGCACCCACGACGGCTACAACCTGTGGGAGGCGCCCGACAACGTGTCCATGGCCGCGGTTGCGCTGGCGATCAGTGGCGGCGGTGCGCTCAGCTCGCTCGAGACGACGGTCCTGCTGACCGTCGACGAGACGATGGAGGCTCTGCGCAAGGCCGAGCAGGTTGGGTACCGAGCGCCAGGCGATTAACCGCGATGCCGAGACGCGAGCGTGCCACGATCGGGCTCGGGCTCGTCCTGGCGGGTCGGGTGCCCCGGCGTCGCATTCGCCGGTGCTGAGCCCGGCGAGGCGGTCAACCCCGACTCCGAGCCCACCTGCGTGTCCGGGGCGCGGCCGATCTGATGTGTCCGGCTACCGCACGGGACGTTCCGGCGGGATGTTGTGGTTGCCGCGGAAGAGGTTGCCCGGGTCCCATGCGGCCTTGACCTCGGTGAGGCGGCGGTAGTCCTCGGGCGTGTAGGCGTCCGCGATGCGGTCGGGGTCGCCGAGGAAGTTGAGGAACGAGCCTCCCGTCGCGTGGGGGCGCAGGCGGGACGTGACCGCCTCGACGGTGGCGGTCAGCTCGTCGAGCGCGGACGGGTCCAGGCTCTGGGCGCCGACCACGATCGAGAACGGGACGTCCCGGTGCCCGAGGGGGCCGGTGTCCTCAGGCGGGCGGGACATCGCTCCTCCCCAGTGGCGGAGCTCGATCCCGGCGATCGGGCCCTCGGCCTCGACGACGGCGGCGATGGCCTCGTCGGGCACCGCATCGAGCAGCTCGAAGCCCATGACGCCCACGGAGGGCGGCGGCGGGGGCATCATGACCGCCGCGTCGGGGAACGTCGTCGCCCGCATGGCGTCGAGCAGCGGTGGCCCGGCAGCCTCGCGGAGCGGCGCGAGCAGGCGCTCGGCCGCGTCGGCGGGGCCGAGGTGGAAGGCCCGGAGCATGAGGACGCGCTTGCCCCGGACGGGCTCGGGCATCTCCGGTACCGGCGGGATCTGGGCGATCATGACCGCGGTGTTCGAGGCGTCCGGCTCGTCGAGCGCCCACTCGCGGTACACCGCCATGGCGTCGGCGGCCCGCGCGGCGTCGAACATCGCCATGCCCGCGTAGACGTCGCCCGCCGGGTGCAGCCGGAACTCGAGCGCGGTCACCACCCCGAAGTTGCCACCACCGCCGTGCAGCGCCCAGAAGAGGTCGCTGTGCTCCTCGGCCTTGACGAGCGAGCCATCGGCGGTCACGAGGTCGGCCCCCACGACGCTGTCGGCCGCGTACCCGTACTCGCGCGACAGCCAGCCGGCGCCTCCGCCGAGCGTGTAGCCGACGACGCCGACCGTGGGCGACGACCCCGACAGCGGCGCGAGGCCGTGCGGCGCGGCGGCCGCGATCACGTCGCTCCACAGCGCGCCGGCGCCGACGCGGGCGACGCGGCGGGACGGGTCGACCTCGACGCTCGTCATCGCGCCGGTCTTGAGCAGCAGACCATCGTCGGCCGCGCGCACGGTCCCGTGGCCGGTCGCCTGCACCGTGAGCGGCAGGTCGTGCTCGCGGGCGAAGCGGATGGCGGCCGCCACGTCGGCGACGCCGGCCGCCTCGACGACCACCGCCGGCCGCGGGTCGAACTTGCGCTGCCACGACAGCCGCGCGCCGTCGTAGCCGTCCTCGCCGGGAGCGATCACCCGCCCGGCCACGGCCTCCCGCAGGCCATCCACGTCGGTTCTCTCGAGTCTCGTCACGTCCGTCATGTCACCTGAGGTTTTCATCACCCCGGGCGGCGGCGGGTACGGCTGCCCGTACTCTCCAGGCTCATGGACCTTGGAATCGCGGGACGGGTGGCGGTGGTGACCGGCGCGAGCCGCGGCATCGGCGCCGCGACGGCGGAGCGGCTCGAGGCGGAGGGCGCCCGGGTGGTGCGGGCCTCGCGAGGAGACGGGATCGACGTGACGGCGCCTGACGCCGCCGAACGGATCGCTGAGCGCGCGGGCGAGCCGGTCGACATCCTCGTCAACAACGCCGGCACCAGCTTCGCGCGCGGCCTCGAGGAGCTGAGCGACGAGGACTGGCACGCGCAGTGGGAGCTGCACGTGATGGCGTCGTTGCGGCTGATGCGCGCGTTCGCGCCCGCGATGGCCGAGCGGGGGTGGGGGCGGATCGTGAACGTCACCTCGTCGGCCGCCAAGCGGCCGTCGCTGACCAACGCCGCCTACGCGGTGACCAAGGCGGCGCAGGCCTCGCTCTCCCGCGTCTTCGCGGACGCCTACGGCGATCGCGGCGTGCTCGTCAACTCGGTCGCGCCCGGGCCGGTCAGCTCGCCGCTGTGGGTGGACGAGGGCGGGCTCGGCGACCAGACCGCGGCGGCCAAGGGCCTGGCCACTCGCGAGGCGGCGATCGAGGCCCAGGCGGCCAAGACGACGCTCGGCCGGTTCGGCGAGCCGCATGAGGTCGCCGCCGTGATCGCGTTCCTGTGCTCCGAGCCCGCGTCGAACGTCACGGGGGCGGCGTGGTCGGTCGACGGCGGGACGGTGGCCACCATCGTGTGACGGCGGTGACGAGCGCCAGCCCGGCGGCCGCCGCGAAGCCCGCGCGATGGCCGAGCGGCGCGGCCAGCGTGACGATGACCGCGAGCCCGAGCGCCGTGCCGATCTGCGCGGCGGCGTTGAGCACCCCGGAGGCGATGCCCTGCTCGTCCTCGGGGAGCGCCTCGGTGCCGGACGCCGTCGACGCGACGGACGCCGCCCCGAGGCCCGCGCCCATGAGGAGGAAGGAGACCGCGAAGCCGGCGCTCGAGAGCGTCACGAGCGCGAGCGCTCCGGCGGCGACGGTGACGAGCCCGGCCGGCATGACAAGCGCCGGGCGGCCGCGCGCGCCGAGGAACGAGCCGGCGATGACGGCGAGGTTGAGCGGGGCGCTCCAGAGGCCGGCCTCGAGCGCCGAGCGGCCCATCTCGTTCTGCTGGTAGAGGAGCGCGAGGAACATGGCGGAGCTCGTCGATCCCGTGAGCGCCGCCGCGGTCACGGCCGCGGGCAGGAAGCCCGGGCGGCCGAGCGCCCAGGGCGGCAGGATCGGATGCCGCGCTCTCCGCTCGACCGCCGCGAACGCGGCGAGCAGGGCGCCGCCGGCGCCCAGGGCGCCGAGCGCCGAGCGATCGGTCCAGCCCCGCGAATCGACCAGCGTCAGCCCGAGCACGACCAGCGAGAGGCCGCCGGTCACGGACGCGGCGCCGGCGAGGTCGAGCGCGGTGCGCGGGCCGCGGCTCTCGACGAGGAGGCGCGGGACGAGCGCGACGGCGACCACACACAGCGGCACGTTCACGAGAAAGACCGCGCGCCAGCCCAGCGCCTCGGTGAGCACGCCGCCGAGCACCCAGCCCGACGCCCCGCCGCCCGCCGCGGCGGCGGTCCACCAGGCGACGGCCCGGCGCCGCTCGCCGACCTCCGGGAAGGCCGCGGTGAGCAGCGCCAGCGCGGCCGGAGCGGCGAGCGCGGCGCCGACGCCCTGTACGGCGCGGCTCGCGACGAGGACGGCGGCGGAGGTCGCGAGCCCGCAGGAGAGCGAGGCCGCGCCGAACAGCGCCAGGCCGGCGCCGAAGAGGCGGCGGCGCCCGAACAGGTCGCCCGCGCGCCCCGCTGCCACGAGCAGCCCGCCGAACGCGAGCGTGTAGGCGCTGATCACCCATTGCAGGCCGGCCGCCGTGAAGCCCAGGTCGGTGCGGACCGTCGGGAGCGTCACCGCGACGATCGTCACGTCGAGGACGAGCAGGAACTGCGCGCTGGAGAGCAGGGCGAGCAGCGGGCCGCCACGGGTAGTTACCGTCGAAACCGACATGGCCAGTAACCTGGGCTTATCCGTCGCGTTACTGGTCTAAACTCGAATCAGTGGTAACGAAGCGCGCGACCGAGCTCAGGATCGTCGGCGGCGACCTCGCCCTCGACCTCGCGAACACGCTCGAGGGCAGGGACACGCCGGAGACGCTGGTGGACTACGCAGAGCTCGCCGCCTGGGCGGAGCTCGTGGGCGCGGTCGGCGACGCCGGTCGGCTTACGGCGGTGGCCGCCGAGCACCCCGGGGCGGCGACCCGCGCGCTGGACGACGTGCGCCGCCTTCGCACGGCGGTCGACCGGGTCTTCCGGCCCCTCGCGGCCGGCGGCGAGCCGCCGGCCCACGCGCTCGACGAGCTCGTCGCCTTCGCCGCCGAGGCCAGCGCCCATGCGCGGCTCACTCCGCACGGCGGCGGCTTCGAGCTCTCATGGGACGGCGACGACCTGCGCCGCCCGCTGTGGCCGATCGCCACCGCGGCGGTCGACCTCCTGCGGGCCGGCCCGCTCGACCGGCTCAAGACGTGCGCGAACTGCCCGTGGCTGTTCATCGACCGCAGCCGCAACCGCAGCCGGCGCTGGTGCACGATGGACGAGTGCGGCGTCCACCTGAAGATGCGCCGCTACCGCGCCCGGCAGGTCAAGCGGTCAGCGTGACGCCGCCGTCGCGGGCGACGAGCTCCGCGTAGCGGCCGCCGGCGGCGAGCAGCTCGTCGTGCGTCCCGCGCTCGATCACCGCACCGCCGTCGAGCACCGCGATCTGGTCGGCTTGGCGGACGGTGGAGAGCCGGTGGGCGATGACGACCGTCGTGCGGCCCTCCTCGAGCCGCTCGAGCGCCTCGCCGACCGCGCGCTCGGTCTGCACGTCGAGCGCGCTGGTCGCCTCGTCGAGCACGAGCACCGGCGGGTTGCGCAGGATCGTGCGCGCGATCGCGATCCGCTGGCGCTCGCCGCCCGAGAAGCGGAACCCGCGCTCGCCGACCACCGTGTCGTAGCCTTCGGGCAGCGCCGCGATCGTGTCGTGGATCTGGGCGGCCCGCGCCGCTTCCTCGATCTCGAGGTCGCTCGCCTCGGAGCGCGCGAAGCGCAGGTTCTCGCGCACGGATGCGTGGAACAGGTAGGTCTCCTGCGAGACCACACCGACCGCGTCGGCGAGCGACGAGAAGCGCAGGTCGCGCACGTCGACGCCGTCCAGCGTCACCCGCCCGCGCTCGGGGTCGTAGAGCCGCGCGGCGAGGTAGCCGACGGTCGTCTTGCCCGAGCCGGTCTCGCCCACCAGCGCCAGCTTCGAGCCCGCCGGGACGTCGAGGTCGACCCCGCGCAGCGTCGGCTCCGGGGTCATGGACGACTCCGCTGAGTCGTAGGAGAACCACACGTCCTCGAAGCGCAGCTCGCCTCGCACGTCGTGCAGGTCGCGGCGCCCCTCGCCGAGGTCGACGGGCAGGTCGAGGTACTCGAAGACGCGCTCGAACAGCGCCATCGAGGTCTGGATGTCGACGCCCACGTTGAGCAGCGACTGGATCGGCCAGAAGAGCCGGGTCTGGAGCGTCGTGAACGCCACCAGCGTGCCGATCGTGACCGCGCCGGGCGCCAGCCCCGCGAACAGGTACACGAGCGCCGGCATGACCGCGAACGAGGTCTGGATCGAGGCCATCACCCAGCGGCCGGCCATGCGCGAGCGGACCTCGAGATCGGCCAGTCGCCCGGACTCGCGCTCGAAGCGATCGGCCAGCTCGTCGCTGCGCCCCATCGTCTTGCCGAGCAGGATCCCGGAGACCGACAGCGACTCCTGGACGAGCGCCGAGATGTCGGCCATCGCGCCCTGCCGGGTGGCGGCGATCTTGCGCCGCTGGTCGCCGACCCGGCGGGCGAGCAGCACGAAGAACGGCGTCAGCGCCAGGGAGAACAGCGCCAGCCGCCAGTCGAGCAGCACCATCGCGACCACCGTGGCGAGCACCGTGGTCACGTTGGAGACGATCGACGTGGCGGTCGAGGTCACGACGTTCTGCACGCCGCCGATGTCGTTGGCGATCCGCGACTGGATCTCTCCCGTGCGCGTGCGCGTGAAGAAGGCGAGCGAGAGGCGCTGGAGGTGGCGGTACACCTTCGCCCGCAGGTCGTGCATGACCTTCTGGCCCACGACGTTGGAGAGCCAGGTCTGCCCGACGCCGAGCACGCCGGTGGCGACGGAGATGGCGATCATCCCCGCCACCAGCAGGGCGAGCAGGCGGTCGTCGTCCTCCGGGATCGCGACGTCGAGGACGTCGCGGAGCAGGAACGGGGAGATCATCCCCAGCCCCGCCGAGATAACGATCAGGCCGAGCACCGCGCCCAACCGCCCCCGGTAGGGGCGGAAGAGCGCGGTGATGCGGCGTATCAAGCGACGGCCTCCGTGCGGGCCGGCTCGAGGGCGATGTCGAGCACCTCGTCGATGCTCATGACCGGGTGGAACGTCATCTGCTCGCGGACGTCCGCGGGGACGTCGTCGAGGTCACCGCGGTTGCGCTCGGGCAGGATCACGTCCGTCAGCCCGGCGGCGTGGGCGGCCAGCACCTTCTGCTTGAGCCCGCCGATCGGGAGCACACGGCCCTGGAGCGTGACCTCGCCGGTCATGCCGACGGTGTGCCTGACCGGGCGGCCGCTCAGCAGCGACGCCAGCGCCGTCGTCATCGTGACGCCCGCGCTCGGGCCGTCCTTCGGGATCGCGCCCGCGGGGACGTGGACGTGGAACTCGCGCCCGGCGAACGTGCCCGGGTCGATCTCCAGCTCGCCCGCGTGGCCGCGCACGTAGGAGAGCGCGATCCGCGCCGACTCCTTCATGACGTCGCCCAGCTGCCCGGTGAGCACGAGGTTGTCCTTGCTCCCCTCCATCGAGGTCGCCTCGATGAACAGCACGTCGCCGCCCGCGCCGGTGACCGACAGGCCGGTGGCCACGCCGGACACCGCGGTGCGCAGCGCCGCCTCCTGGAACACCTTCTGGCGACCGAGCGCGTCGCGCAGGGTCTCGACCGTGATCGTCACGGGCGGCGTCGCACCTGTCTCGCTTCGCTCGCCGTCGCTGACGCTAGCGGACGCGATCTGCGTCGCGGTCTTGCGCAGCACGGTGCCGAGCTCGCGCTCGAGGTTGCGCACGCCCGCCTCGCGGGTGTACTCGCTCACCACAGTCCGCAGGATGTCGTCGGACACCGTGACCTCATCCTCGCGCAGTCCGTTGCGCTCGCGCTGGCGGGGCCACAGGTAGTCGCGCGCGATCGCGACCTTCTCGGCCACCGTGTACCCGTCGAAGCGGATGACCTCCATGCGGTCCAGGAGCGGGCCGGGGATGGTCTCCGCCACGTTGGCAGTGGCGATGAACATGACCTCGGAGAGGTCGATCTCGACGTCGAGGTAGTGGTCACGGAACGTGTCGTTCTGGGCGGGGTCGAGCACCTCGAGCAGCGCCGCGCTGGGGTCGCCGCGCCAGTCGGCGCCGACCTTGTCGACCTCGTCGAGCATGATCACCGGGTTCATGGTCCCCGCGTCACGCAGCGCGCGCACGAGGCGGCCCGGGAGCGCGCCGATGTAGGTACGCCGGTGGCCGCGGATCTCGGCCTCGTCGCGGACGCCGCCCAGCGACATGCGGACGAACTCGCGTCCGGTGGCGCGGGCGATCGACTCGCCGATCGAGGTCTTGCCGGTGCCGGGCGGGCCGATGAGCGTGAGGATCGCGCCGGAATCGCGGTTTCGCCGTCCAGTCGTCGCAAGCTCCTCCTTCCCGGCGACGTTACGTTCGATCTCCCGCTCGACGCGCAGCTTCTTGACGGCCAGGTACTCGACGATGCGGTCCTTGACGTCCTCGAGGCCGGCGTGGTCGGCGTCGAGCACCTCACGGGCGTGCACCGGGTCGAGCACCTCGTCGGAGCGCTCCTTCCACGGGACGGCGATCAGCCAGTCCAGGTAGGAGCGGATCATCGAGGCCTCGCCGGACTGCTCGCCCATGCGCTCGAGCCGGCCGAGCTCCTTGGTCGCCTGCTCCTCGACCGCCTCCGGCATGCCGGCCTCGGCGATCTTGGTGCGGTACTCCTCGACGACCGAGCCGGAGTCCTCGCCGAGCTCGCGCTGGATCGACTCCATCTGCTTGCGCAGGAAGTACTCGCGCTGCTGCTTGTCGGCGCCCTCGCGGACGTCGTCGCGGATCTTGCGGCGCAGCTGGAGCTCGGTCAGCCGCTCGCGCTGGAGGCGAACCGCCAGCTCGAGCCGCTCGCTGACGTCCAGGGTCTCGAGGACCTGGACCTTGTCCTCGAACGAGACGTCGGGGGCGTAGCCGATGGTGTCGGCCAGCGGGCCCGGCTCGCCGATGGCGCGCAGCCAGGAGCCGACGCGATCGTCCACGCCGCGCAGCTCGAGGATCTCCTCGACCACGGCCCGGTACTCGCGCTCGAGGTCGCGCGTGCGGCCGTCGACGGGGACGCCGTCGGTCGACTCGGTGACGTCGATGCGGAGCCGGCCGAGATGATCGGTGTGCGCCGCGCCCGCGACGCCGCGGGCGACGCCGGACAGCTGCACGGCACGCGCGCCGCCGGGCAGGCGGACCTCGTCGGTCACCTCGGCGATGGTGCCGACCTTCGCGAACGCGCCGTCGTGGCGCGGGATGAGAAGAACGCGATCCTCGTCACCGACGTCGACAGGAAGCGTCACGTCCATGGTGGGGAAGACCACGGTGTCGTCCAGCGGGACGAGAATCATCGAGGTCATCAAAGCTTCACCTTCTGTAGGGACTTACTCAAGGTACGTAAGTCTAGCGCGCGCGGCGGCCGCCGGCGAGCTGGGATCTTAGTGGGCGCGACTGAGATCCGTGGACCTCGGCGAACGTCAACGGCGGCTGGGTAGGGAGGGTGTCGATGCCAGCGGATCGACACTCCACTTTCGCGTGGTTGCGCTAAGTCCCGCATAGCGAGACTTTCCAGACCCACTACTTTTCGGACCGGGGAGAACCGCAACGAAAGACGCGCGGATCGTCACGGCACTCCGCGCCCCTCCCTCAATGCCGCCGTTGACGTTCGCCCGCGGGGACCTCGCCAAGCGGCAGCGGCGCTCCCGACTTGACCGTCCGCAGAGCGAAGTTCGACTGGATGTCGCCGAGGTTCGGGAGCTTGAGCAGCGTGTCGAACATGAAGCGCTCGTAGCCGGCCAGGTCGGGGACGGCGACCTCGAGCCGGAAGTCGGCCGACCCGGAGACGATGTGGGCGGAGATGACCTCGGGAGCGGCGAGCAGCACCTTGCTGATCGCCTCCGCCGTGTGCTCGGAGTGGCCCTCGATCTTGAGGTCGATGAACACCGTGAGCCCGAGCCCGAGGCGGGCGCGGTCGAGCTCGGCGCGGTAGGCGCGGATCACGCCCTCGCGCTCGAGCGTCCGCAGCCGGCGCAGGCACGGCGAGGGGGAGAGGTGGAGCTGCTCGGCGAGCGCGGCGTTGGAGATGCGACCGTCGTGCTGGAGGATCTCGAGCATCCGGCGGTCGACGCTGTCCAGTGGCACGAAGCGTCCTCCTTGGGGTTGTGAGGAGCAGATCATTGCGCACTACGCCGCTGGCGGGGTGCAAGTGGGCACCACATGCCCCCGGATCGGCGGGACACTTTTGCCATGCTCTCCACCCGCGCCGCGACCGCTCTCTACGTCGGCGCCGTGCTCGGCCCCGGCGTTCTGATCGTCCCCGCGCTGGCCAGCGAGGCCGCCGGCCCCGCGTCGGTGCTCGCCTGGGCGGCCCTGCTCGCCCTCTCCGCGCCGCTGGCGATCACCTTCGCCGCCCTCGGCGTGCGCTACCCCGAGGCCGGCGGCACCGCCGCGTACGCGCGCGCCGCCTTCGGCTCGCGGATCGGTGCGATCACCGGCTGGTGGTTCCTTGCCGGCGTGGTGCTCGGCGCACCGGCGGTCGCGCTCGTCGGCGGCTTCTACGTCGCCGAGCTGCTCGGCGTGGGGCGGGAGGCGGCGATCGCCGGCGCCGCGGTGATGATGGGGACGGTCACCGTCGCCAACGTGGTCGGGCTGCGCACATCGGCGCGGCTCGGGCTGGGGCTCGCGGCGGTGCTCGCCGCGCTCCTGCTCGTCGCCGTCGTCACCGCGCTGCCGGAGAGCCGGGCCGAGAACTGGACGCCGTTCGCGCCCCACGGCTGGGCCGCCGTCGGCACCGCCGCGAGCCTGCTGATGCTCTCGTTCATCGGCTGGGAGGCGGTCTCCCACCTCGCTGGTGAGCTGCGCGACCCGACGCGCCAGCTGCCGCGGGCGATCTTCGGCGCCCTCGCCGTCGTGGTCGTGCTCTACCTCGGGCTCGCCATCGCCACGGTCGGCGTCCTCGGGACCGCCAAGCCGACCGACGTGCCGCTCGCCGACCTGATGGCCGCCGGGCTCGGCGAGACAGGTCGGACCGCCACCGCGGCGATCGCCGTCGTGCTCACGATGGGGACGATGAACGCGTACGTGGCGGCGGCCGTGAAGCTCGCCGGCGCCCTGACCGAGGAGGGCTCGGCACCCGCCTGGATGGCGCGCCCCGACCGGGCGCTCGCCGCCTTCGCCGTGATCGCCGGGATCCTGCTCGCGCCGCTGGGCGCCGACGTGCTCAGCCTCGACGGCCTCGTGCGCGCGTGCAGCGCCGCGTTCGTCGCCGTGTACCTGACGGCCACGGCGGCCGGCGTGCGGCTCCTCAGCGGCGGGGCGCGGCAGGCCGCGGCCGTCGCGTGCGTCGCGGTCGTGATCGTGCTCGCCTTCTTCGGCCCGTACCTCGCCGTGCCGGCGGCGATCGCGCTGGTCGGCGCGAGCCTCCAGCGCGGGCGCACGCGCGCGCCCGCCTGTGAGGGAGTGGCCTGACCGCCAGTCCGCCGCCCGGGCTGCGTTGCAGCCCTCATGAGACGACTCACAGGCCTTGCCGTGGCGGCGGCGTCGCTCGTCTTCGCTGCTCCCGCCGCGGCCACCACCGACGAGCACTGGGACCTCCAGTGGGGCCCGCAGCAGGTCCGCGCCGAGCAGGCGTGGGCGACGTCGACCGGCGCCGGGCAGGTGATCGCGGTCGTCGACTCGGGCGTCGACCTCGACCATCCCGACCTCGACGGCAAGATCGTCGGCGGCGCGACGTTCATCGACTGCGCCGACCAGCCGAACGGCTGCGGCAACGGCGACTGGGAGTCCGGCGGCCAGGCCGCCGGCGCGGGTGACCCGCACGGCACGCACGTGGCCGGCATCGCCGCCGCGGAGACCGACAACGGCATCGGCGTCGCTGGCGTGGCGCGCGACGCGAGCATCCTCGCCGTCAAGTCGCTCGGCGAGGAGGGCGGCTCGTTCGAGGACATCGCCGCGGGGATCCGCTGGTCGGTCGACCACGGGGCCGACGTGGTCAACCTCAGCCTCGGCGCCCTCCCGGGCGTGCAGGCGCTCACCATCACCGGGGTGATCGCCGACGTGCAGGAGGCGATCGCGTACGCGCGCGCCAACGGCGCCGTGGTCGTGGCCGCCGCCGGCAACGACACCGCATCGGTCTGCGGCACGCCGGGCTTCGACGAGGGCGCGCTGTGCGTCGCCGCCACCGATCGCAACGAGGTGCGCGCGTGGTACTCGAACTTCGCGTTCAAGCCCGACCTCGCCACGGTCTCCGGGCCCGGCGGCGCGGGCACGCTGGAGTGCCGCGACGACATCATCTCCACGGTCCCGCCGGACGCCGAGGATGGCTTCTGCGAGACCTCCGAGGGCACGCCGGGCTACGACTTCTACGCCGGCACGTCGATGGCGACGCCGGCCGTCTCCGGCGTGGCCGCGCTGCTCACCGCCCAGGGAAGGACCGACGAGCAGACGATGGACATCCTCATGAGCACGGCCCGCACGCCGGGCACCGGCTCGCGCGGGACCTACACGCCCACTTACGGGTATGGCATTGTCGATGCGGCTGCGGCTCTCGCGGAATAGGGGTTTCGCCTGCCAGGCGAGTAGCTCCTTCGTCGCACTCGCCGTCGGCGACGTTACTTAGGAGGCATCCTGAGGGCGCCGTCCAACCGTATGACCTCGCCGTTCAGCATCGGGTTCTCGACGATGTGAGCGGCGAGGTCGCCGTACTCCTCGGGGCGGCCGAGGCGCTGCGGGTGCGGCACCTGCTCGCCCAGCGCCGTGCGCGCCTCCTCGGGGAGGCCGGCCAGCAGCGGCGTGTCGAACAGGCCCGGGGCGATCGTCATGACCCGGATGCCCGAGCTCGCGAGGTCGCGCGCGGCCGGGAGCGTCATGCCGGCGATCCCGCCCTTGGACGCCGAGTAGGCGATCTGGCCGATCTGGCCGTCGTAGGCGGCGATCGACGCGGTGTTGATGCACACGCCACGCTCGCCCTCGGCGTCGGGCTCGTTGGCGAGCATCGCGGCGGCGGCCAGGCGCAGCACGTTGAAGGTGCCGATCAGGTTGACGCGGACGACGGCCTCGAACGGGTCGAAGGCGTGCGGGCCGCGCTTGCCGGCGGTCTTCTCCGCCCATCCGATGCCGGCGCAGCAGACGGAGATCCGCAGGCCCTCGGCGGCCTGCACGGCGGCCTCGACCTCGTCGGCCTTCGTCACGTCGCAGGCCACGAAGCGGGCGCCGAGCTCGCCGGCCAGCGCCTCACCGCGCTCGGCGTTGAGGTCGGCGATCGTGACCTCGGCGCCGGCAGCGTGCAGGCGGCGCGCGGTGGCCGCGCCGAGGCCGGAGGCGCCGCCGGCCACCAGCGCGCGGGATCCCTCGATGCGCATGGGCGCGGACCCTATAGCCGGTAGCGCAGGAAGAGCTCCGATCCGGTCTGGAGCGTCCAGACCAGGTCGAGCTCGGCCGGATCGGGGAGCTTGGCGCCGGTGATGATCGTCGGCTCGGTCGGGTCGCCGGTGAGGAGGGGGGCGACGGTCAGGAACAGCTCGTCGAGCAGCCCGTCGGCGACGAGCGCGCGGGCCAGCGTGGGGCCGCCCTCGCTGAGCAGCGCACGGACCCCGCGGGCGCGCAGGTCGGCCAGGGCGGCCGCCGGCGTCGGGTCCTCGAGCCGGACGACCTCGACGGGCGCGGGGGTGGCCGGCGGCTCGCCGGCATCGGGGCCCGCGTAGATCAGAACGGGCTGCTCGGGCGCCTGGCAGAGGCCGGCCTCCCACGGGATGTCGAAGCTCCGGGTGATCACGACCGCGAGGGGATCGCCGGCCAGGCCCGCCGCCTGCCGGCGCGCCCGCCGCTCCGGGCTTCCGACGAGCCGGGCGTAGCCCTCGGCGCGCAGCGTTCCGGTGCCGATCAGCACGGCGTCCGCGATCGCCCGCAGCTCGAGCAGGAGCTCGAGGTCGGCCTCCCCGCCGAGGCGCTCGGTGCGGCCGTCGACGGCGGCGCGACCGTCGGCGGTGGCCACCATGTTCAGGAACACGAACGGGCGCTCGTCGGAGGCCCGCTCGGTGGCGCGGACCTCGGCCAGCAGCTCGTGCGCCGGCCGGGGCGCTTCTGAGACCAGGCGGGACAGCGGCACCGGGGCAACGTACAGTGGCCCGATGCTCCGCGTCGCTCTCGTTTCCGGGCTGCTCGCGCTCGGCCTCGCCCCGGTCGCTTCGGCCGATGTCCTGCTCCCGCCCCGCGGCAAGGTCTACACCGGCCTGTCCGGCGAGCGGTCCGTCGGCTCCTTCACGGCCCAGGTCGGCAAGCGCCCGTCGGTGTTCGGCTTCTTCACCCAGTGGGGCGGCCTCTCCGATCTCCCCTACGAGGCCGCCGACCGCGCAGGGGCGCGGCCGATGCTCCACATCTCGACGCAGGACGGCTACGGCACGCGCGAGCGGATCACGCCGCGCGGCCTCGCGCGCGGCGGAGGCGACGGCTACCTCGCTCGTCTGAACCGGCGCCTCGCCGACTACGGCAAGCCCGTCTACGTGCGGCTGCTGGCGGAGATGAACCAGGCCAACAACGGCTACTGCGCGTACAACCACAACGGGACCTCGCGCGGGCCGTCGCACTCGACGCGCGCGTTCCGGCAGGCCTGGCGGCGCTCGGTGCTGGTGCTCCGCGGCGGTCCCGTCGACGTGATCAACCAGCGGCTGCGCGGGCTCGGGCTGCCGGCGCTGAAGATCGCGGACACGTCGCTGCCGCAGCCGCAGGTCTCGGTGCTGTGGGTGCCGCAGACGGAGGGGACGCCGAACACCCACGCCAACCGCGCGCGGGCGTACTGGCCCGGGTCGCGCTACGTGGACTGGGTCGGCACCGACTTCTACTCGCGCTTCCCGAACTTCCGCGGCCTGAACGCCTTCTACGCCGACTTCCCGCGCAAGCCGTTCGCATTCGGCGAGTGGGCGATGTGGGGCCGCGACGACCCGGCCTTCGTCCGCCGCTTCTTCTCCTGGATCAACACCCACAAGCGGGTGCGGATGGTGCTCTACAACCGCGGCAACTCGGCGGGCTCGCCCTTGAAGCTCAGCCGCTATCCGGCCAGCCGCGCGGCGATCAAGAAGGCGCTGGCGCGGAAGCGCTACCTGGGGAGGCCGTGACGAGGCAGCCCTCGAGGTGGTCGTCGACCAGGCCGCACGCCTGCATGAGCGCGTAGGCGGTCGTCGGGCCCACGAACCGGAAGCCGCGGCGCTTGAGCTCGCGGGCCATCGCCTTCGACTCCGGCGTCGAGGCCGGGATCTCGCTGTCGGCGCGCGGCCGCGGCCGCGGCGGAGGCGCGAACGCCCAGAGCAGCTCGCCGAGGCCGACGTCGAGCTCGAGCACCGCCCGCGCGTTGGCGATCGTCGCCTCGATCTTCGCCCGGTTGCGGACGATGCCGGCGTCCCCGAGCAGGCGCTCGACGTCGGCGTCGCCGAAGGCCGCCACGCGCTCGATCTCGAAGCCCGCGAACGCCTCCCGGAAGTGCTCCCGCTTGCGCAGGATCGTCAGCCACGAGAGCCCCGACTGGAACGCCTCGAGCGAGAGCCTCTCGAACAGCGCGCGGTCGTCGCGCACCGGCCGGCCCCACTCCTCGTCGTGGTAGGCGATGTACTCGGGCGCCGACGACGCCCACCAGCAGCGGCCGTCCACAAGGGTCATCGCGCGGCACCGTATAGGCTCGCGGGCGGATGCACGTCGACCAGCTGGGAAGGGGAGAGCTCGTGGCGGTCGTGGGCTCGATCCTTCTCGCGGTCTGCCTCTTCCTGCCCTGGTACGAGACCGCGCCCGACAACCCGAACGCGGTGATCGACGGCGTCCGCGGGGCGCTCAGCGGCTGGGAGGTGCACACGACGGTCCGCTGGCTCCTGCTCGCCGCCGCCGCCGCGCCGCTGATCCTGATCTGGATCGTCATCCGCGAGCACGAGCTGTCATGGCCGCGCGGCGAGCTGACCGCGGTCGCCGCCATCGCCGCCTTCGGGATCGTCGCCTACATCGGGCTCCTCGACCGGCCGGGGACGCCGAGCGGCGAGATCTCGCTCCAGCCCGGCTACTTCGGGGCGCTGCTCGGCACGATCGCGATGATCGCCGGCGGCGCCATCAGCGCCGGCCAGACCGAACGAACCCGCAAGCCCCCAGGAGTGCTGTAGATGAGCTCTGTCCCCGTCGACCGGAACCTCGCCCTCGAGCTCGTGCGCGTCACCGAGGCCGCCGCGCTGTCCGCCGCCCGGCTCGTCGGCATGGGCGGCAAGGAGGCGGCCGACCAGGCGGCGGTCGACGGCATGCACGCCGTGCTCCACACCGTGCACATGGACGGCATCGTGGTCATCGGCGAAGGCGAGAAGGACGAGGCGCCGATGCTCCACAACGGCGAGCGGGTCGGCGACGGCTCGCCTCCCGAGGTGGACATCGCGGTCGACCCGCTGGAGGGCACCCGCCTCGCCGCCGACGGGCGTCCCAACGCCCTCGCCGTCATCGCACTCTCCGAGCGCGGCACGATGTTCGACCCCGGCCCCGTCGTCTACATGGAGAAGATGGCCGGCGGCGAGCACCTGGCCGACCTGCTCGACCTCGACCGCCCGCTGGGGGAGACGATCGGGCTCGTCGCCGAGCGCAAGGGGACCGACGTGCGCGACGTGATGGTGGTCGTGCTCGACCGCCCGCGCCACGAGGACGGCATCCGGGAGATCCGCAAGGCCGGCGGCCGCGTGCGGCTGATCCCCGACGGCGACGTCTCCGGAGCGCTGCTCGCGGTCTCGCCCGACCGCCCGGTAGACCTGCTGTGGGGCATCGGCGGCACCCCCGAGGGCGTGATCTCGGCGGCCGCGCTGAAGTGCTACGGCGGCGGCCTGATCGGCCGGCTGTGGCCGCGCGACGACGACGAGCGGCGCGCCGCCGAGGAGGCCGGCTACGACATCGGCAAGGTCCTCACCCAGGACGACCTCGTCAAGGGCGACAACTGCTTCTTCTCGGCCACCGGCGTGACCGACGGCGACGTGCTCGAGGGCGTCCGCTACCAGGGACTGCGCGGGGCGAGCACCGAGTCGCTGGTCATGCGCAGCCGCTCGGGCACCGTGCGGCGGATCGGCTCCCGCCACGACCGCACGAAGCTGCGGGCGCTCACCGGCCGCTACGGATAGCGCGCACGATCAGCGCCACGCCCAGCGCCAGCGCCGCGAGCAGGCCGGCGACGACCGCCCAGGGCGTCTCGCCGACGTTCACCGGCCGGGAGTCCGGCGGCGCGAAGCGTCCGACGGCCGACAGCTCGAGCTCCCGCCGCGCGAGCGAGCGCAGGAAGCCGTGGGTCACGAGGACGTGGATCCGCGACTGGGTCTGGCGGTAGAACCAGCGCGCCACCCACGTCGCGATCCGCGGGTAGAAGTTCGCGACCTCGACCTCGACGTGCGCCTGCTCGTAGCCCGGGCGGTCGGACGGTGAGCGCCGCACGTCGATCTCCAGGTAACCCTCGTCGCGCTTGGCCACCAGCACGCCGTCCTTGATGCGCCAGCGCACGATCCCCCGGCTGTCCGTCGTCTCGTAGTCGGGAGCGTGGAAGCGCAGGAGGATGAAGGGGCGCCGCAGGAAGACGACGCGGCGCTCGGTCTCGGTGTACTCGACGCGGATCAGCCCGAGCGAGACGCGGGACAGGAACTTCCAGTACGTGCGCGCGAGGCGCTCGAGGTACATCGGCGTCCAGTACGCCGGCAGCTCGCCCTCGGGCATCGACACGTTGGCCGCCTGGATCGAGCGGACCCCGCCGCGCTTGTCCATGACCGTGTGGTCCTCGGGCTCGGAGATGACCGCGTCCGGGGCCCCGTGGTCGGCACGGCGCCGGAGCTTCATGCAAGCGCGGCCCGTACCGCGTCCTCGAACCCGAGCGGCTCGTCGTTGATGCCCGCCGGCGGGGGGTCGACGACCAGCATCTCGCTCCCGAGGCCCTCGATAAGCGGCTGGGCGAGCCCGGCCTCGACGGGAGTCACGAGCGCCACCCAGTACGACGAGAGGCGTGGCGTGAGGACCGGCACCCGGGCGATCCGGGGCCGGCGGCGCCCGAGCACAGCGGCCGTGCGCTCCATCATCTCCCGGTAGGTCAGCACATCGGCGCCGCCGAGCTGGATCTCGTCGGGGGCGTCGTCGACGGCGGCGACGTCGGCGAGCGTCCGCACGACGTCCCTGATCGCGACCGGCTGCGTGCGCGTGTCGATCCAGCGCGGGCAGATCATGACCGGCAGGCGCTCGACGAGGGAGCGGAGCATGACGAACGACGCGCTGCCCGAGCCGATGACCATCGCCGCCCGGACGTGCACGAGTGGGACGCGCTGCGCGAGCAGCTCCGCCACCTGGGTCCGCGAGCGCAGGTGCTCGGAGTCCGCGGCGCCGAGGCCGCCCAGGTAGATCACGCGCTCCACCCCGGCGGCCCGCGCGGCCTCGCCGAAGTTGACCGCCGCCTCGCGATCGCGGGCCGCGAAGTCGTGTCCCGACCCGCGGCCCATTGAGTGGATCAGGTAGTAGGCGGTGCGGCAGCCTTCGAGCGCCTCGTGCAGCCCGGCGCCCGATACGGCGTCGCCCTTGCGGGCGTCGACCTGCGCGGGCAGGTCCGCGCGTGCGGGCTCGCGCGCGAGGGCGCGCACGCCTATGTCCCGGCGCAGGAGCTCCGGGATCAGCTCGGAGCCGACATAGCCGGTCGCTCCCGTGACGAGGACGGGGCCGGGATCGTGGAGTGACATCCGCGCTGTGATACCCGACGCGGGGCGCCGCAGTGCGCCAGGGTGGCGATCCGCACGCTGCGGCCGCCCGTATTCGACCCGATGAGAGGAACATTGAACGCGGTGTGGAACCCTGTGCTCACACCGTGAAAGGTCTCGGGATCAGCGATGTCGCCGAGCGGACCGGTCTGGCGGCCGGCACGATCCGCGTCTGGGAGCAGCGCTACGGGTTCCCGGAGCCGGCACGGACGCCGTCCGGCTACCGCGTCTACCAGCCCGAGGACGTGGAGATCCTGCGCCGGGTCGTGGCGTATCGCGACCGGGGGCTCTCCGTCCCGGCGGCGCTCGAGCGGGCGCGCGCGGCCGGCGGGCCGACGGACCGCCCGTCGCTGTACGGCGCGATCGTCACCGCCGGCGAGCCCGTACGCCCGCAGCGGCTGCGCAAGTCCACGCTGCTCGCCATCTCGCGCGCGATCGAGGACGAGACGCTTGCGCGCGCGGCGGGGCCGATCGTCGTCGGCGCCTTCCAGGACGAGCGCAACTACCGCGCCGTCGAGCACCGCTACCGGCGGCTGGCGCACGTCGCCGACGCGTGCGTGGCGTTCGGAGGCTTCGAGGGGGTGTCGGGCGGGAACGGGGAGCCGGTGCTCCTGCCGGTCGATATCGACGACGCGCTGGGTGCGGAGTGGGCGGTGATCGTCGACGCGCCGGGCTATGCCGCATGCCTGCTCGCGTGGGAGACGCCGGAGTCGCAGCGGGACCGGGACCTGCCCGACCGCGAACGGTGCTTCGAGGCGGTGTGGACGCTCGAGCCCTCGACGGTGCGGCGCGCCGCGCTCGTCGGCTCGTCGCTGGCCCGCCGCTCGGCGCCGGAGGTGGGCGCGCGGCTCGAGGAGCTCTTGCAGGACCGGCCGCTCGCGGTCGAGGCGCCGGCCCCGGGCCTCACCGCGCTCGCCAACCGGATCGTCGGCTACTTGGACTGAACCCGAACCGCGCCGACGCGGTCGGTGTGCGTGAAGCGCAGCGCGGTGGCGGTGGCGGCCGTGATGTCCCAGTGCCTTCCGGCCGCGTACGGCCCGCGGTCGACGACCGGGACCGTGAGGCGCCGGCCGCGGTAGAGCAGCGAGACCTGGGTGCCGCACGGCAGCGTCTTGTGGGCGACGCCTTGGAGCGTGCGGCTCATGCGCCGGCCGCACGCGGTGCGGCGGCCGTAGAAGCCGGGGCCGTACCAGGTCGCCAGCGCCTGGCGGTGCACGGTGATGCCGAGCTCCGGCGCGGTGGTCGCCGCGGCCGCGCCCGCGTCGCGGTCGAGCACGGCGCGCACGCGGTGGGCGCCGAGGCCGCTCGTGCGCCACCGGGCACTGTAGGTGCCGTCGGCGGCGGTCGTGGCGCGCGCCAGCAGAACCCACGTGCCCGAAGCCGAGTCGAGCCGCTCGACGACGACGTCGCGACCGGCCGGCGCGGTGCCGCGGAAGCGCGTGATGCGACCGTGCAGCGACCCCGCCGGCGCGGAGAGCGTGACGTGCGCCCCCTCAGAGCTGATCACGCCCTGTGTGGCGGGGGACGTGGGGGCCTGCGTGCCGCCCGTGGTGGGCGGCTCGTCGGCCGCTGCGGGAGCGGCGACGGTGGCGAGCGCAAGCGCGGTCAGGAAGAGTCGGCGGGACGTCACGATCTTTCTCGGCGGCCTGCGAGGTGAGCTGACGGGCTCGCGCAGAGAAAGCAGCGCTACGGCCGGAGACCCCGGTCGATTCGCCCCCGCGGCATCCAGCCGCATTGGTTCCCCCGCTCGCCGCGGTGAGGCCGCGGCGATTCGGCGCCGGGCAAGCTAGCAGATGCCGGAGTTTCCGGGCCTTACGGGCGCGGGATGCGGCCGGCGGCGCGCTTGAGCACCTGCCGGCCGACGGTGAGGCCGATCGACGCGAGCTCGCCCGCGGCCTGTACGGCCGTGGTCACGACCTCGCTCGTGCTCGGCCGCCCGTCGCGCGGTGGCTCGGCGGTCGGCGGCGGCGGAGTCGCCGGCCGGGTGGCGGCCGCCGGCTTGGCGGTCGTCGCCTGCGTGGTCGCCGCGCGCCCCTTCGGCGCCGCCTTCGCGGCCTTCGCCTTCGTGGCCGGCGACTTCGTGGTCTTCGCGCCCGACGACTTCGTGGCGCCCGCCTTGGCCGAGGTCGATCGCGTCGTCGTCGCCGCCCGGCGCTCGCTGCCGATTCGCGTCGGCCGGCTGGACCGGAGGTTGCCGAGAACGCTCGGGTCAGAGCTCGCCTTCGCGGTCTCCTTTGTCTTCTTTTTTGCGGACTTCTGGCCCATGCGGAAGAAAGTTGCCCGCGCTCGAGTCTTCACGGGATACAGTCATGCGGCAACGCGAGCGGTCACCGCGTTGATTCGGAAAAAATAGCGCCTAGACTCCCAGGACCCTGATGTCAGTCGTTGATCTCCAGGAACTCGAAGAAGTCAAGACGCTGCTCCTCAAGGGGCAGCAGGTTGGGGTGCTCACCTTCGCCGAGATCGCGACGGCGGTGGCTGAGATCGACCTCGACGAGGCCGACGTGGAGGAGCTGCACGGCTACCTCGAGAAGTCCGAGATCGAGCTCGTCGAAGAGGTCGATCCGGCGCTCGAGGCCGCGCAGGTCGAGCGCGCGCCCGACAAGCGTGGGCGTCGCAAGAAGACGACGCTGGACCTCAAGCCGGACATGACGACCGACTCCCTTCAGCTCTTCCTGAAGGACATCGGCAAGGTCCGGCTGCTCACCGCGCAGGAGGAGGTCGACCTCGCCCGCCGGATCGAGCGCGGCGACCTCGACGCCAAGCAGAAGATGGTCGAGTCCAACCTGCGCCTCGTCGTCTCGATCGCCAAGAACTACCGCAACCAGGGCCTCCCGTTCCTGGACCTCATCCAGGAGGGCACGCTCGGCCTCGTGCGTGCGGCGGAGAAGTTCGACTACCGGAAGGGCTTCAAGTTCTCGACCTACGCGACGTGGTGGATCCGCCAGGCGATCGCCCGCGCGCTGGCCGACAAGGCGCGCACGATCCGCATCCCCGTGCACGTGGTCGAGAAGCTCAACAAGATCGGCCGCGCCGAGCGCAAGCTCGTGACCGAGCTGGGCCGCGAGCCAACCGCCGAGGAGATCGCCCACCACACGGGCATCGAGCCGGACGAGGTGGAGTCGATCAAGCGCTCGGCACAGGCGCCGGTCTCGCTCGAGAAGCCGGTCGGCGACGAGGAGGAGTCCGAGTTCGGCCAGTTCATCGCCGACGAGCGGGCCGAGTCGCCGTACGAGCGCGCCGCGGAGATCCTCACCAAGGAGGCGCTGCGCGAGGCGCTGGAGAACCTCTCCTACCGCGAGCGGCGCGTGCTCGAGCTGCGCTACGGCCTCGGTGGCGAGCACCCACGCACGCTCGACGAGGTGGGCCGCACGTTCAACGTCACGCGCGAGCGCATCCGCCAGATCGAGAACCAGTCGCTCAAGAAGCTCCAGAGCCTCGCCGAGGCGCAGAAGCTCCGCGACGTCGCGTAGCCCTCAAGGGGCGGCGCGGCGCCGCCGATCTAGATCGGAACATGGCTTTCGATCTCGATCGCGCGCTGCGCTACCTCATCGCCTCCGAGGGCTCCGACCTGCACCTCAAGGTCCCCTCGTATCCGCTCATCCGCCTCCACGGCCACCTCGAGCCGATTCCCGACACGGAGCGGCTGTATCCCGAGGACACCGAGCGGGCGCTGAGCGAGATGCTCAACGACAACGAGAAGGTCAACGAGTTCAACGCCGAGAACGAGGTCGACTTCTCGTACGCCGTCGAGGGCCTGGGGCGCTTCCGCGTCAACGCCTTCCGCCAGCGCGGATCGGTCTCGATCGTCATGCGGGCGATCCCGGTGATCATCAAGTCGGTCGACGAGCTCGGGCTGCCCGAGGTCGTCACCAGGCTCGCCGAGGAGGAGCGCGGGATCCTGCTCCTCACCGGCACCACGGGCTCTGGCAAGTCGACGACGCTCGCGGCCATGATCGATCACATGAACCGCTCGATGGCCAAGCACATCGTGACGATCGAGGACCCGATCGAGTTCCTGCACCGCGACCGCACGTCGATCATCAACCAGCGTGAGGTCGGCGCCGACACCGCGTCGTTCAAGCGCGCCCTGCG
>DASTIC010000030.1:0-13786 GCA_035717845.1 Solirubrobacteraceae bacterium | reverse complement strand
GGGCTAACTCGACAAGGTTCGCGAACTATCCGGGCACGCCCGCCCACAGCACCTGACTTCGCCGCGCCGCAGCCAATCACCCAGCCTCCCTACCCAGCCGCCGTTGAAGTTCGCTCGGAGTCCGGCCGCGGCGGGTAGCGCAGCGCGGTGATCCGCGTGTCGTCGACCTCGAGGACCTCGAGCGCCGCGCCGTCGAGGTTGACAATTCCGCCCGGGTCCGGCACGCGGCCGATCTGCTCGGTCAGGTGGCCCCCGATCGTCGCCTCGTGCGGCGCGTCGACCGTCACGCCGAGGCGCTCGGCGACCAGCCTGAGCGGCGCGGCGCCGTCGATCCGCAGGCCGTCGCCGTCCGGCTGCACCAGGTCGCGCGTGCGCGGGTCGAACTCGTCCTCGATCTCCCCCACCAGCTCCTCGAGGATGTCCTCGAGCGTGATCAGCCCCACCACCGTGCCGTGCTCGTCGAGCACGAGCGCGAGGTGGCGGCGGTCGCGGCGCATCTCGCGGAGCACCTCGTCGAGCCGCGTCGACTCGGCGACGCGCGCGATCGGGCGCGCCAGCCGCGTGAGGTCGTCAGTGTCCTCCCCGAAGGCGACGCGCAGGAGGTCCTTGGCGTTGATGAAGCCCAGCGCGCCCTCGAGGCCGCGGTCGGGCTCGCACAGCGGCAGACGCGTGTGCCCGCTGCGCATCGCGTCCTCGGCGACCTCGCGCGGGCTCTCGTCCGTCGTCGCGTAGACGACCTCCCAGCGCGGGGTCATCACCTCGCGGGCACGGCGGTCGCCGAACACCAGCGCGGCCTCCGAGAGCCGCTGCTCCTCACCCTCGATCATCCCGCCCTCGCGGCTCTCGCGCAGGAGGTCGCGCAGCTCGTCCTCGCTGTGCGGCGCGTGGCCCGCCTCGGCGGCGGGCGGGATCCCGAACGGCTTGAGCACGAGGTTGCCCATGAAGTTGAACACGTCGACGATCGGCTTCGTCGCGAGGTAGAACCCGCGCATCAGCGGGGCGAGGACGAGCGCGACGGGCACCGTGCGGGCGATCGCGCCGCTCTTGGGCGCCAGCTCGCCGAGCACGACGTGCAGCACGGTGATGATCCCGAACGCGATCGCCGAGGCGAGGCCGAAGCCCAGCACCCGGGCGTTGTCGCCGAACACCGGCTCGAGCAGCTCGTGGAAGGCCGGCTCGCCCACGGCGCCGAGGCCCAGCGAGGCGAGCGTGATGCCCAGCTGGCAGGCGGACAGGTAGGAGTCGATGTGCTCGACGGCGTGCTGCGCCGACCGCGCGCCCGGGCGCCGGTCCCGGACCAGCTCCGCCACCTGGGTCGGGCGCAGGCGGGCGATCGCGAACTCGGCGGCCACGAAGAAGCCGTTCGCGAGGACGAGCACGAGCGCGACGAAGAGCTCGAAGGCCATCCGCCCCCACGATAGGCGGCGCGCGGACACAACCTTGCCAAGGTTGTGTCAAGGTTGCGCTAGTCTTGCGGCCCCATGCGTGATTTCCTCGCCGCCGTACGCGATCACGTCGTCGTCTTCGACGGCGGCATGGGCGCCACGCTCGAGCAGTTCGACCTGTCACTGGAGCAGGACTACAAGCTCCCGGGCCGCTGCCACGAGGCGCTCGTGCTCAACCGGCCGGACGTCATCCAAGGCGTCCACGAGTCGATGGTCGAGGCGGGCGCCGAGGTCGTCGAGACCGACACCTTCCAGGGCTCCCGGATCAAGCTCGAGGAGTGGGGGCTCGAGGACCACACGCTCGAGATCAACCGCCGCGCGGCCGAGATCGCCCGCCAGGCCGTGGGCGAGGACCGCTTCGTGGCGGGCTCGATCGGCCCCACCGGCCACCTGCCGGCCTCCGAGGACCCGACGCTCGGCAACATCACCTTCCGCGAGCTCGTGACCGTGTTCACCGAGCAGGCACAGGGCCTGCTCGAGGGCGGCGTCGACCTGATCATCATCGAGACCGCCCAGGACATCCTCGAGGTCAAGGCCGCGGTCTTCGGCGTCCGCGAGGCGTTCAAGGCCACCGGCCGCCGCACGCCGATCCAGACGTCGGTGTCGCTGCTCCCCAACGGCGGCAAGATGCTGCTGGGGACCGACATCTCGGCCGCCCTCGCCACGCTCGAGGCGCTGAACGTCGACGTCATCGGCCTCAACTGCTCCACCGGCCCGGAGGACATGCGCGACGCCGTCCGCTTCCTCGGCGAGCACTGCCCGGTGCCGGTCCACGTCATCCCCAACGCCGGCATCCCCCACCAGGGCCCGAACGGCGAGACGATCTTCCCGGAGACCCCGGAGCAGATCGCCACCGTGCTCGGCGAGTTCGTCGAGCGCTACGGGGTCAACATCGTGGGCGGCTGCTGCGGCACGACGCCCGACCACATCTACGCGCTCAGCCAGCGCGTCGAGGGCCGCACGTCCTCCACGCGCCCGGAACCCCGACCGCCCCACGTGTCCTCGATGATCTCGGCCGCCCCCCTCGTGCAGGAGCCGCGCCCGACGCTCGTCGGCGAGCGCGTGAACTCGCAGGGCTCGCGCAAGGCCAAGGAGCTGCTGCTGGCCGAGGACTACGACGGCCTGCTCCAGGTCGCCGAGGACCAGGTCGAGGGCGGCGCCCACGTGCTCGACCTCTGCGTGGCGCTGACCGAGCGCCAGGACGAGGACGAGCAGATGCGGCTCGTGGCCAAGAAGGTCTCCCTCACCCAGCCCGCCCCGATCCAGGTCGACTCGACCGAGCCGGAGGTGATCGAGCGCGCGCTGGAGCAGATCCCGGGCCGCGCGATCGTCAACTCGGTCAACCTCGAGGCCGGCCGCGACAAGCTCGACAAGGTCGTCCCGATCGCGCTCGCCCACGGCGCTGGGCTGATCGCGCTGACGATCGACGAGACCGGCATGGCCAAGACCCGCGAGCGCAAGCTCGAGGTCGCACGGCGGATCCGCGAGCTGGTGTGCGACGAGCACGGGATGGACCCCGAGCTGCTGATCTTCGACGCGCTGACCTTCACGCTCACGACCGGCGACGACGAGTGGAAGCCGTCGGCCGTCGAGACGATCGAGGGCATCCGGGCGATCAAGCAGGAGCTGCCGGGCGTCAAGACCTCCCTCGGCGTCTCCAACGTGTCGTTCGGCATCGGGCTCACCGCCCGCTCCGTGCTCAACTCCGTGTTCCTGCACCACTGCGTGGAGGCCGGGCTCGACCTCGCCATGGTCAACCCGAACCACATCACGCCGTACGCGGAGATCCCCGACGAGGAGCGCGACCTCGCCGACGACCTCGTCTTCAACCGGCGCGACGATGCGCTCGAGCGCTTCATCGCGCACTTCGAGGGCAAGTCCGAGGAGACGGCCGAGGCCGCCGACCCGACGGCCGGGATGGAGCCCGAGGAGGCGCTCCACTGGCACATCCTGCGCCGCAAGAAGGACGGCGTGGAGGCCCAGATCGACGCCGCGGTCGAGAAGCTCGGCGCCGTCCCGACGCTCAACGACGTGCTGCTTCCGGCCATGAAGGAGGTCGGCGCCAAGTTCGGCGCCGGCGAGCTGATCCTGCCGTTCGTGCTCCAGAGCGCCGAGGTGATGAAGAAGGCCGTCGCCCAGCTCGAGCAGTACCTCGACAAGATCGAGGGCTACACGAAGGGCACCGTCGTGCTGGCCACCGTGTTCGGCGACGTGCACGACATCGGCAAGTCGCTCGTCAACACGATCCTCACCAACAACGGCTACACGGTCGTCGACCTCGGCAAGCAGGTGCCGATCGGGACGATCCTCGACGCGGCGCAGGAGCACAAGGCGACCGCGATCGGCCTGTCGGCGCTGCTGGTCTCCACCTCCAAGCAGATGCCGCTCGCCGTGCAGGAGCTGCACGAGCGCGGCCTCCAGTACCCGGTGCTGGTCGGCGGCGCGGCGATCAACCGCGACTTCGGGCGCCGCATCCTCTACCCGCGCGGCACCGAGTCCGACGAGGTGTACGACCCCGGCGTCTTCTACTGCAAGGACGCTTTCGCGGGCCTGGCCGTGATGGACCAGCTCGTGGAGCCCGACAAGCGCGGGGCGCTGGTCGAGAAGACCCGCGACGAGGCGCGCAAGCTGCGCGAGAAGGGTCCCGAGCCCGAGCTGGGGCCGACCGACGACGAGTCCGTACGCTCCGCCGCCCGCACCGACGTGCCGGTCCCGGAGCCGCCGTTCTGGGGCGTGCGCGAGCTCCCCGTCGACCTCGACGAGGTGTTCCCGCACCTCGACACCCACGTGCTGTTCAAGCTGCACTGGGGCGGTCGCGGCAAGAAGGGCGAGGAGTGGCGCCAGCTGGTCGAGGAGGAGTTCCAGCCGCGGCTCGAGCGCATGTGGCGCGAGCAGGACTACCTGCACCCGCGCGCGCTGCTCGGCTACTTCCCGTGCAACGCGGTCGGCAACTCGCTCGAGCTCTACGACCCGGAGGATCCCGAGCGGGTGCTGGAGACGCTGGTCTTCCCGCGCCAGCCCGGCCACGACCGCATCTGCATCACCGACTTCTACCGACCCAAGGAATCCGGCGACCGCGACGTGGTCGCGATCCAGGCGGTGACCGCCGGCCCGCAGGTGACCGATCTCATGGCCGAGCTCGAGAAGCAGGGCGAGTTCGCCGAGCAGCTCTACACCCACGGGCTGGGCGTGCAGGCGGCCGAGGGCATGGCCGAGTGGATGCACGCCCGCGTGCGGGCCGACCTGGGCATCGAGCCGGACCAGGGCCGCCGCTGGTCGTGGGGCTATCCCGCCTGCCCGGACCAGTCCGAGCACACCAAGGCCTTCCGGCTGCTCAGCGCCGAGCAGATCGGCCTGTCGCTGTCCGGGGGGCATGCCGTCGAGCCCGAGCAGTCGACGCTCGCGATCGTCGCCCACCACCCGCAGGCCGTCTACTTCGGCATGAAGTCCGGCTTCATCCCCAAGCAGAAGGCGCCGGACGAGGTCATCAAGGGCACGGAGAAGGACCCGAGTCGCACCGGCGTCGCCGCCGGGTGAGGGTCCTCGCCCTCGACGGCGGCGGCATCCGCGGGCTGATCCCCGCGCTCGTGCTCGCCGAGATCGAGCGCCGCACCGGCCGCGCGGTCCGCGAGCTCGTCGACCTCGTGGCGGGCACGTCGACGGGCGCGATCCTCGCCTGCGCCCTCACGCGGCCCGACCCGCTCCCGGCGGCGCGGATCGCCGAGCTCTACGTCGAGGAGGGGCCGCGGATCTTCGACCGCTCGCGGCTCAAGCGCATCACGTCGGTCGACGGCTACCTCGACGAGCGCTACGACGACGACGGCCTGCGCGCCGTGCTCGAGCACTGGCTCGGCAGCGCGCGGCTGGCCGACGCCGACCCGCCGCTGCTGATCACCGTCTACGACATCGAGCGGCGGCGGGCCGTGCTCCTGCGCCGCGGCGACGACCTGTCGATGGTCGAGGCCGCGCACGCCAGCTCCGCCGCCCCCACGTACTTCGAGCCGGTGCGGGCCGGCGGCGCGACGCTCGTCGACGGCGGCGTCTTCGCGATCAACCCGTCCGCGCTCGCGTACGCGGAGGCGGGCGGGGAGCCCGAGATGCTGCTCTCGCTCGGCACCGGCTCGATGACCCGCCCGCTGCCCTACGACGAGGTGCGCGGCTGGGGGCGGCTCGAATGGGCGACGCCGATCATCGACGTCGTGTTCGACGGCAGCGCCGACGCCGTCGACCTCCAGCTCTCGGCGCTGCTCGAGGACGGCTACGTGCGGTTGCAGACCCCGCTCGCCGAGGCCTCGGACGACCTCGACGACGCGAGCGAGGGCAACCTGGCCGCCCTCGCCCGCGAGGCCGAGCGCCTGATCGCCGCCCGCGACGCGGACATCGACCGCGTCTGCGAGCGGCTCACGGCCTGACCCCTACTTGGGCAGGAGGCAGAACAGCGTGTCCTGCGCGGTGACCTTGGGCCGTGCCTGGGCCGCCGCGAGCGCCTGCGAGGGCGACATCCACGTGCCCTGCGCGGTCGACGCCTCGCCGGAAGCCGTGAACTTGTAGACGTCGAGCCCGCGCTCCGTGTCGTTGCCGAACAGGTAGAAGTCGCCGGTCCGGGGATCGATCCGGGGCGTCTTCGCGGACCAGGTGTCCATGCCCTGGATCCGGTAGTAGCCGATCTCCTTCATGCCGGCGCCGGTGAGCTGCTGGCCGCCGATCGAGATGCCGACGAGGCCCGAGAGGTCGATCACGCGGACGCCGCCGTTGTACCAGGCCATAGTCATGATCTGCTCGTCCTCGTGGACGCGGAAGACGTGCGCGGTGCAGCGGCCGTCGGGCGGCAGCTGGTCGCTCGGGCCGGCCTCGGCGATGTTGAAGTAGCCGACCTTCTGCGGGTCGCGCTCGAGCCCGCCGGAGATCTCGTACACGTGCACGCCGCCGTTCGGGCACTGCCCCGTGCCGACCGCGCCGGCGAACTCGTCCTCGACGATCAGGAAATCGCGCTCGCGGCCGACGTCATCGGTGAGGGTGAACGGCTCGGCCTGATGCCAGACGTTGATGGCCGGGTCGAGGAAGCTCGAGATGATCGTCGGCGCCGCGGGATCCCGGGTGTCGATGATCACGCCCTGGGAGAGGGCGGCGGAGTAGGCGCGCGTGCCATCCTTGGAGAACGAGATGTCGTGCGACTCGGTGCCGAGGCCCGGGCGGGTCGGGAGCGCCAGCTCGGCGACCGTCTTGGGCGCCGAGAGGTCGGTGATGTCGATGACCTCGATGGCGGGCAGCGCCGACGTGATCAGGTCCGAGTTCGAGTTGTACATGTACTTCCCGCTCGGGTGCACGGTCTGGTTGTGCGAACCCTGGGGAACCTCGGCGAACGACAGCGTCGTCGGGTGCAGCGGGTCGGTCACCTCGAGGATGAACGTGCCGTTCTTGCCCGTGCCGTCGGGCTTGAGGACGTCGAAGCCGAGGGCGGCCGCGTCGCGGTAGCACGTCGACGTGCCGTCGCCGTAGGTGTCGGACGTGTAGGTCGCGAACGTGCGCCCCGGCAGGTCGGCGCGGCGGAAGACCTGGATGTCGCCCTGGGTCACGCCGCAGTCGTAGACGGCCGCGATGTTCGCCCGCTCGGGCCGCGAGATGTCGACGATCTGCATGCCGTTGCGGTAGGAGCCGGCCAGCGCGTGCTGCTTGCCGGCCAGGCGCGCGAACTCGATGTCGGTGCCGTAGTTCGGGATCGTCCCGTTGCGCGCCTCGTACGGCAGGTTGAGGACGTGGCGCATGTTGCCGCTGTGCCGGTGCGTCTCTTGAGCGGCGGCGGGCGCGGCGAAGGTGAGCAGGGCGAGCAGGGCTGTGGCGGCGAGTCGGCGCATAGTCGTGCGAACGCCGGTAACCGCAAGAACTTGCGGATAAACCTGGCGTGCGGCCGCTCGACCAGCGTGCGTCAGGCTTTCGCCTCGCGCGGCGCCGGGCCGAGCGAGACGGGGGCGGTGTGGAGCGCGCGCAGGCGCACCTCCCGCCAGGAGAGTCCCTCCTTGACGAGGGCCGGCGCGCCCATGACCACAGCGGTCGCGATCTCGACCGCCTGGAGGATGATCCCGTAGCCGAGCGCCTGCGCGGCATCGATCCCGTAGGCACCGGTGAGCACGGCGAGGCACGCGGCCTGGAAGACGCCGAGGTTGGACGGCGTGAGCGGCAGCACGGCGGTCACGTTGACCGCGAACAGCACGGCCGCGGCGGCGCCCATGTCCAGGTCGAGGCCCAGCGCCACGAACAGCACGTAGCACGAGACCCATTGCAGCGCCCAGGCCCCGAGCTGCATGCCGGCCGCCTCGGCACCGAGCCGCGCGGAGCGGAACACCCGCAGACCGGACCGCACCCGAGCCAGCGCGGCGCGGGCCTCGGTCAGCCAGCGGTGCACCCGCGCGGACCGCGAGGGCAGGCCGGAGCGCAGCAGCGCCGGCGCCACGAGCACCGCGCAGAGCGCGACGAACGGCGCCACGGCGTACCAGACGAGCGCCTGCTGACGCCCGGCGAAGAGGCCGACGGTGGCGAACATCACGGCGCCGAGGATCACGAGCGCGAGAACGTTGAGCAGCGTCTGGGCGACGAGCGTGCCGAGCACGGCAGGCAGGCGCTCGCGCGGCCGCCCGAGGCGCCGGGCCACGATCAGCGCGCGCGACGGCTCGCCGAGCCGGGCGGGCAGTGTGGCTGACATCAGCACCCCGATCGTGGTGCCCTGGATCGCGTCCACCAGGCGCGGCAACGCGTCCGGCACCGCGGCGCGGAGGATCGCGTGCCACGCGACGGCGCGGGCCAGCATCGACGCGCACATCAGCGCGAGCCCGACCAGCACCCACACGGGCTGCGAGTCGACGAGGGCCGCGGCGATCGGCCGCATGCCGATGCGGTCGAGGGCGAGCAGCGTGCCGCCGGCGGCGCCCGCCAGCGCGGCCACGGTGACCACCCGGCGGGCGATCCGGAAGCCCCGATGGCCGCGCGCCACAGGCTCGAGCGAGGGCAGCCGGCGCGCGGGCGAGCGGGGCCTGCCGTCGGCCGGCAGGGCTCCGACGCGCAGCGCCGCGCGCCGGGCGGCGCCGGCCGGCGCCGGCACCTCGCGCGCGTCCTCGTACGCCGTCACGACGCGTTCGGCCACGCGCGGCCAGGCGTAGCGCTCGGCGCTGCGGGCGGCCGCGGCCCCGAGGGCAGCGCCCCGCTGGGGATCGAGCGCGAGGTCGCGGAGGGTCTCGGCCAGCCGCGTGGCGTCGCCGCGCGGGAAGAGGATGCCGTCGCGGCCGTCGCTCACCACGTCGCGATAGCCGGCGATGTCCGACGCTACTACGGGACGGCCGGCCGCGAAGGCCTCGGTGAGGACCATCCCGAACGACTCGCCGCCCAGCGACGGTGCGCACAGCAGGTCGGCGCCGACGAGGGCCGCGTGACGAGCGTCGTCGTCGACGCGCCCCAGCGCGGTGATGCCGTCGACGTCCTGCACGAGCGGGGCGATCTCCTCGGCGGTCGAGCCGACGATCGTGAGCTCCGCCGGCACCTGGGTGCGCAGGCCCTCGAAGGCGCGCAGGAGCACGGGCAGGCCCTTGCGCTCCACCGCTTGGCCGACGAAGGCGATGCGGAGCGGGTCGGTCGCCGAGCGGGCGGGCAGGGGCGGCACACCGCCGGGCGGGAGCGTCACGCCGTTGGGGACGATCCGGTAGTGCCCGCCGTAGAAGCGCCGGCCCGTCCAGGCGGCGGCCTCGGAGACCGCGAGCCGCATCGTCAGGTGGTTGAGCTTGCGGCGGGCGCCCATCAGTGCGGCGATGAGGTGCGGAGGGACCGACTCGGAGTAGCAGTGGAAGGTGCCGACGAGCGGGGCGTCCGTGCTCGTGAGCGCGTCCCACCCGATCACGGGCGCCACGGGCTCGTGCAGATGCACGACGTCGGGCGCGAAGGCGAGCAGCTCGCGGCGCAGCGTGGAGATCGCGGAGGGCGTCCCGGCGAGGTTGGAGACCGCGCCGTTCGAATCCCAGCCGATCGTCCCGCCCAGCGGCACCAGCCACTCGGGCGCCTCGCGCGCCTGCGGGCGGGCGCCGCGATGGCGCCACGCCGCCGCGCGACCGGGGCGGTCGAAGGGGGCGAAGGCGCGGACCTCGTGGCCGGCCGCCAGCAGCTCGGCCGCGAGCGCCTCGATGTGGCGCGTCACGCCACCGGGATACGTCCACGAGTACGGGGAGACGAGGGCGACCCGCATCGCGCCCATCCTACGGGCACCCACGGAGGCCATCGGTTCGGCTAACCCTATGCTTGGAAACAGCGCAATGCCCGAACGCCACTTCGTCAAGTACACGTTCCTGAAGGTCGATCCCGCGTGGCGCCGCCTCGACGAGGCCGAGCGGGCCCAGCACAAGCGCGAGTTCATCGCCGCGTGCGAGGACTTCGCGGGCGAGCGGCTCCTGCGCTCCTTCTCCCTGGTCGGGACGCGCGGGGACGCCGATCTGATGCTGCTCAGCCAGGCGACCAACCTCGAGCGCATCCACGAGTTCCACGTCGTGCTCGGGCAGAGCGGGCTGATGAAGTGGTGCGAGACGCCGTACTCGTATCTCGCGCTGACCAAGCCGTCGGAGTACTCGGACGAGTCGCGCCTCGAGGTCCGCCCCGCGCACTCCAAGTACCTGTTCGTCTACCCGTTCGTGAAGACGCGCGAGTGGTACCGGATCCCGCCCGACGAGCGCTGGCGGATCATGCAGGAGCACATCAAGATCGGCCGCGAGTACCCGGACATCGACCTCAACACGAGCTACTCCTTCGGGCTCGACGACCAGGAGTTCGTCGTCGCCTTCGAGACCGACGAGCCGGCCTCGTTCCTCGACCTCGTGCAGCGCCTGCGCACGACCGAGGCCTCGGCCTACACCAAGCGCGACACGCCGACGTTCACCTGCGTGGCCTGCTCGGTCGAGCGCGCGCTCAACGCGCTCGACGGCACGCCGCTCACGGCCGAGCTCAGTCCGGCAGGCAGTCGCTGAGCCCGTTCTGCTGGGCGAACGGGCGCGTCCGGTCGGCGATCTCGGAGAACTTCGTCGTCAGCTCGGACAGCGTGGCCCGGTCGCGCTCGCGGGTGGCGTCGGCGAGCTCGGGGATGAGGCCGAACGCCTCGTCGACGCCGTCGAGGAACTTCGTCCAGCCGTCCTCGAGCTCGCCGGGGGCCTCGAGCGCGCGCAGGCGCTCGAAGTAGGGCTCGTACGCCTTCGTCGTCGTCTCGAGCACCTCGGCGATCACGCGCCGGTCGCCCGTCCCCGCGCGCAGCCGCGCCTGCTGCTCGCGCGTGACCTCGGCGATCCGGGCCTCGCCCTCGCGGCAGATCCGGTTCGCGTCGGCGACGAAGCGCTCCTTGCTCGGCCCGTCGTCGTCGCCGCCGCAACCGGCGAGCAACGCGAGGCCGAGCACGAGAACGGCGGGGCGACGCATCGCGACCAGGCTAGCCTGCCCAGCCGTGAAGGCCCCCGACGCCCACCTGCGCCGCGCCGACCCGGTGATGGCCGGCCTGATCGACGAGTTCGGCGGGCCGCTGCCGATCGAGTCCGACGGCCGCGGCCGGCCCGAGGAGCGCTACGCGGCGCTCGTGCGCTCCATCACCGGCCAGCAGCTGTCGGTCAAAGCGGCGGCGTCGATCTGGGGGCGGCTGCTCGAGCGCTTCGGCGGCCATACGCCGACGCCGGAGCAGATCCTCGCCGACGACCCCGAGGCCCTGCGGGCGGCGTGCGGGTTCTCGCGCGCCAAGGTCACGTACCTTCGCTCGCTGGCCGAGCACGTGCTGGCCGGCGAGATCGAGCTCGACCGGCTCGACGACCTGCCCGACGGCGAGGTGATCCGCGAGCTGACGGCCGTCAAGGGGATCGGCGAGTGGACCGCGCACATGTTCCTCATGTTCACGCTGCACCGGCCGGACGTGCTGCCCACGGGTGACCTCGGAGTGCGCAACGCGGCCATGCGCGCGTACGGCCTCGAGGCGCCTCCGGCCCCTGCGGATCTCCAGGCGCTCGCCGAGCCGTGGCGCCCGCACCGCACACGCGCGTGCCTATACCTCTGGCGGAGCCTCGACAACGAGCCCCTATCCTCATCGCCCTGATGAGGAGGCTGGTCATCGTCGGGCTGCTGCTCGCGCTGGTGGGGTGCGGCGGCGGGGAGGCGTCCTCGGACAACGGAGTCGAGCAGGTGCCGGCCGAGGGCGGGCTGCGGGAGCAGATCCGGGCCGCCCAGGGCGTCCAGGCGTCCGACTTCCCGGACGCCGGCGGCCGCACGCTGGACGACGTGGCGGCCGAGATCCGCGGCGGCGGCACGGTCGAGGTCGGGCTCGCCAGCTCGGTCTTCACGGTCGGTGGCGGCCGCCTCGCGTTCGGCGTCATCGACGACGGCGGGCAGTTCGTCTACGGGCCGACCGCCGTCTACGTCGCGCCGACGCCGAATTCGCGCGCCCAGGGGCCGTTTGCGGCGCCCGCCGACGTGCTCATGACCGAGCCCCGCTATCGCTCCCGCCAGGCGGCCGAGGAGACCGACCCGTTCGCGGCCGTCTACCAGGCCCAGGTCCCGTTCCGGCGCAAGGGCTCGTACTCGGTCCTGGTCGTGACCCGGCGCGGCGACGGCTACGTGGCGGCGCCCGCCCAGGTGCAGGTGACGACGAAGCAGGCCGACCAGATCCCGGACGTCGGCGAGCCGGCGCCGAAGGTGGCGACCGACACGCTCGACAGCGTCAAGGGCAACCGCGACCTGCTCGACACCCGCGTCCCGCCGAGTGAGATGCACGAGCAGTCGTTCGACAAGGTCGTCGGCTCCAAGCCGGTCGCGCTGCTGTTCGCCACGCCCCAGCTGTGCCAGTCGCGCGTCTGCGGGCCGGTGACCGACGTCGCCGTCCAGCTGCGGGCCAAGTACGGCGACCGGATGGAGTTCATCCACCAGGAGGTGTACGTCGACAACGACCCGAACTCCGGCTTGCGCAAGCCGCTGGAGGCGTTCCGGCTGCCGACCGAGCCGTGGCTGTTCGTCGTCGACGAGAAGGGGCGGATCACCGCACGCCTCGAGGGATCGTTCGGCCTGACGGCGTTCGAGACCGCCATCAAGACCGCGCTCTGAGCCATGCTGTTCGCGCACAGCGGCCTCAGCGCGCGCGAGAACCTGCCGATCCCCGAGTGGCTGTTTGGGTGGGCGGCCGCCGCCGTGCTGGTCGTGTCGTTCGCCGCGCTCGCGGTGCTGTGGCCGCGGCCGCGGCTCGAGCAGCCGGCCTGGCGCCCGCTGCCCTTCGGGATCGGGCGCGTGCTGGGCAGCCGCGGCATGGACGTGGCGTGCGGCGCGATCGGCGTGGCGCTGCTCGCGCTCGTGATCGTGGCGGCATACGTGGGACCGGACTCCGGCAGCGACAACTTCGCCCCCACGTTCATCTTCATCATCTTCTGGGTCGGGCTCGTGTTCGCGTCCGTGCTGTTCGGCGACGTCTTCCGCGCGTTCAACCCGTGGCGCGCGATCGGCCGCGCCACGGGAGCCGCGCTCGGGCGGCGGGCGCCGCTGCACCTGCCGTACCCGGAGCGGCTCGGGCGCTGGCCCGCGGCGGCCGGGCTCTTCCTCTTCACGTGGATCGAGCTGGTCAGCGAGTGGGCGGTGCTGCCGCGCACGGTCGCGAGCGTGGCGGTCGGGTACACGATCATTACGCTGGCCGCCCAGGCGGTGTGGGGCGTCGAGACCTGGACGCGCCGCGGCGAGGGCTTCTCGGTGTACTTCAACCTCTTCTCGCGCCTCAGCCCGTTCGAGACGCGCGACGGCGTCGTCGGCCTGCGCCCGCTGCTCGGCGGCCTGCCGCGCCTCGCCCCGGCCGCCGGGACGGTGGCCCTGCTCGCGGTGATGATCGGGACGGTCACTTTCGACGGCTTCGAGCAGGGGTCGGCATGGGGCGACATCCAGAGCTCGATGGTCGACGCGTTCACGAGCCTGGGGATCGGCGCGTCGGCGGCGCCCAAGGTGGCGGGCACGATCGGCCTGCTCGCCGGCGTGGGGCTCGTCGCGGGCTTCTTCCTGCTGGGGATGGAGGGCGCGCGCTCGGTCGGCGGGGGCTTCTCGGCCTCCGACCTGCGGCGGGCGTTCGTGCACACGCTCGTCCCGATCGCGGGCGCCTACGTCGCGGCCCACTACCTGACCTACCTGCTGTTCAGCGGCCAGCAGATCATCTACCTGTCCTCGGACCCCTTCGGCCAGGGCTGGGACCTGTTCGGCACCGCGGCGTCGGGGATCGACTACTCGCTGCTGTCCCAGAACGGCCAGTGGTACGCGCAGGTCGGCTGCGTCGTGCTCGGCCACGTGGCCGGCCTCGTGCTCGCCCA
>DASTIC010000029.1:0-37611 GCA_035717845.1 Solirubrobacteraceae bacterium | reverse complement strand
CGAGCGCGGCTACGAGTACCTGGCGATCTGCGACCACACGCCGTCCGTCGGCGCCGTCAAGGGGCTCACCGCCGACGAGGTCCGCCGCCAGGGCGAGGAGATCGCGGCCGCCAACGAGGTGCTCGCGCCGTTCCGCATCCTGCGCGGCACCGAGTGCGACATCCTCCCCGACGGCCGGCTCGACCTCCCCGACGACGTGCTGGCCGAGCTCGACTGGGTGCAGGCCAGCGTGCACGGCGGGCAGCGCATGCCGCGCGCGGAGATGACCAAACGCGTCGAGGAGGCGCTGCGCAACCCGCATGTGAGCTGCCTGAGCCATCCGAAGGGGCGGCTCATCCACCGCCGCCCGGAGAACGCGCTCGACCTCGACCGCGTCTTCGCGATCGCGCTCGAAGAGGAGATCGCGGTCGAGGTCAACGGCCTTCCGGACCGGCTCGACCTCAGCGGCGAGCACGTGCGCGAGGCGCTCCAGGCCGGCGTGCCGATCGTCTGCTCGACCGATTCGCACGCGGCAGCCCGGCTGGGGAACATGCCGCTCTCGGTCCACACGGCGCGCCGCGGCGGGGCGACGCCCGCGGACGTCGTCAACACCCAGCCGCTCCAGTCGATCCTGGACCGGCGCCGCGCGCGGTACGGCTAGCCGTACGAGCGACCGGGCGCCAGCCGCCTCGCGCGCCGCCCCGCGAGCCGGGACTCTTCCGTCCCCCCACATAGTTGCATTGGCAACCACACTCCCAAGGAGCGACACGTGACGACGCAGGTCCTCGCACCGACTGCCGGCCGGCTGCTGCACCGGCCGGAGGGCACCGGCGACATGTACTGGGGTCCCGGCGACCTCTACCGCTTCCTCGTCACCGGCGAGGAGACCGGAGGCGCGTACTTCGCGATGGAGGCGATCGTCCCGCCCGGTGGAGGGCCGCCGCCGCACATCCACAGCAACGAGGACGAGACCTTCTACGTCGTCGAGGGCCGGTGCTCGATCCGCCTCGGAGACGAGTGGGTGACGGCGAACGCCGGTGACTTCGTGAACGTGCCGCGCGGCACCGTGCACTGCTTCCACAACGACGGTGCCGAGGCCATGCGCATGATCCTCACCTTCACCCCCGCGGGCATCGAGCGGTTCTTCCTGGAGACGCTGGAGCGCGCGCTCGATCCGAGGCAGGATCCGCCGGAGCCGCCGGAGGCGGTCGCGGCGCGCTACGCCGAGGCGGCGCCGCGGTACGGCATGCGGTTCCTGGTGGAGGGCTAGACGATGCTCACGACCGCCCCCTCCACGACGCGCGCCGACGTCCACGTGCGGCCGATCGAGCCCGCCGATGCCGGCGCTGCCGCCCGCATCGTCTATGAGGCGTTCGCCGGGATCCACGACCACCATCGCTTCGCGCGCGACTTCCCGACGCCCGAGGCGGCGGCCGGGCTGACGAGCGCCTTCATCGCGCATCCCTCGATCTACGGGGTGGTCGCCGAGATCGACGGCCGCGTCGTGGGATCCAACTTCCTCGACGAGCGCGGGCCGATCCGCGGCGTCGGCCCGATCACGGTCGACCCCGCGGCGCAGGGCCGGGGCGCCGGCCGCCGGCTGATGCAGGCGGTAATCGACCGGGGCGCCGGCGGCGCCGGGATCCGTCTCCTCCAGGATGCGTTCAACGTCCGGTCGCTCTCCCTCTACGCGTCGCTCGGCTTCGACGTCGCGGAGCCGATCGCGCTGATGACCGGACGGCCGCGCATGGCGCCCGTCGCCGCGGTCGACGTGCGCCCGCTCGAGGACGCCGACATCCCGGAGGCCGAGCACCTGCACCGCCGCGTCCACGGGTTCGAGCGCACGGCCGAGCTGCGCGACGCGCTGGCGGCACCGGGGATGGCGCCCACCGTCGCGATCCGCGGCGACCGGATCGTCGCCTACGCCACGACGCTGACGTTCTTCCCGGGTGCCCACGCCGTGGCGGAGAGCGACGCCGATGTCCTCGCGCTGATCGCCGGCACGCTCGCGGCCCAGGACGCGCCCGCGTCGTTCCTGGTCCCGACCCGCCAGGCGCGGCTCTTCCGCTCGCTCCTGGCCATGGGGCTGCGGGTCGTGAAGCCCATGGTCTACATGACGATCGGCGAGTACCGCCGACCGAACGGAGCCTGGATCCCCACCGTCCTGTACTGAGGCCGCTCAGGCCGCGGGCACGGGTGCCCGGCGCAGCGCCACCGAGACGAGGCCGGCGAGGATGCATGCGACGCCGGCGAGCTGGAGCACGCTCGGCTCCTCTCCCAGGAGCACGACGCCGAGCAGGACGGAGCCGACGGGCTGGATGGTGAGCGTCACCGAGGTGAGCGCGGCCGGCAGGCGCGGGAGCGACGAGGCGATGAGCAGCCAGCCGAGCACCTGCGAGGTGAGCGCCAGCACGACGAGCCAGGCGTGGGAGGGCCAGCTGGGAACCAGGTCCGCCTCGCCGAGGGCGATCCCCGCGGCCAGTGCGGCGACCGTGGCCACCGCGGTGGTGTCGAACAGCGGGCCTGCCGTCCGCCGCAGGTCCGAGCCGGCCTGGCGCAGCACGAGCAGGAAGCCCGCGTAGGTGAGTCCCGTGAGGACGCCGAACATCACGCCGCGCACCGGGTCGGCGCCGTAGGCGCCGGACTCGAGCACGCCGGAGATGAGCAGCACGCCGCTGCACACGACCGGGAGCGCGGCGAGCAGCCGCGCCTGCACGCGCTCGCCGAGCACCGCCCACGCGACGAAGGGCACGACGACGACCTGGAGGTTCCCGAGCACGGTGGCCAGGCCGGCGCCGACGTCCTGGATCGCGTGGTGCCAGAGGATCAGGTCGGCGGCGAAGAAGACCCCGGCCGGGACCGCCAGCATGCGCGCCCGGCGGGCGCGCGGACCGTGGCGGCGGTCCTCGAGCCACGCGAGCACGCCGAGGACCGGGAGCGCGTACGCGCAGCGGAAGATCGCGGCGGTCGACGGGGACACGTCGGCGACGTCGACGAGGATCGCCGAGAAGGCGATCGTGAGGGCGCCCGCCACCGCGACGGCAGCCGGCCGCCGCGCGAGCGTTCGGGTCACGCTCTCAGCTTGACACGGGCGCCGCCAGGCCGGCCGTCCCGGCCCGCGCGAAGCCGAGGCGGGAGTACATCCGCGCGACGTCCTCGCTCCCCGCCGACAGGAACACGAGCTCGGCGCCGCCCCGCCGGGCGTCGGAGACCAGCGCCGCCGTCACCGCCGTGGCGAGCCCGCGCCGGCCGTGCGAGGGCAATGTGCCGACGCCGACGACCTCCGTGACGTCGCCCAGCGGCTGGTGGCTGCCCACCGCCACCACGCCGGACGCGTCCTCGGCCACGTAGGTGGCGATCAGCCCGGCGGCCAGCCGCGCCCGCACCGCGTCGAGCGCCACGGGCGGCCGCGTGGCGACCTGGGCGTCGCGCTCGAGCACGCCGGCATCGCGCCGGCCGCCGAACGCCACGTCCGCGACGGCGCGCGCCGCGGCCAGCGCCGGGTCGTCCGGCTCGAGCCGCCGCACCCGCGCGTCGGGCGGCGCGGACGCCTGGAGCGGCCCGTCGAGCACCATCAGCGGCACCTCCATCACGGACAGGCCGGCCTCGCGCGCGGCCGGGCCGACCGAGGGAGCGACGTCGACGATCCACTCGAACGCCTCCGGCTCGCCCAACTCCCACTGGCGCGAGCGCACGGCACGCACGTTGTCGGCCGTCACCTCTCCCGCGCCGGACGGCCGCGCGTAGTACGGCCACGGCACCCCCTCGGCGACGAACAGCCGCAGCGGCCCGTGCTCCTCCACACGGGCCGCCGACCGCGGAACCGCGTCGCAGTAGCCGTCGATCCGCTCTAGGAGGCCGATGACCCCGCGGCGATCTTGCGCAGGTCGAGCGCCTCGTCGAGCGTGGCCTCGTCCACGCCGTGGTCGCGCGCGACCTCCCGCAACGTGCGCCCGCTGGCCGCCGCGTCCTTCACGATCTCCGCGGCCTTGTCGTAGCCGATGTACGGGTTCAGCGCGGTGGCGACCGCCAGCGTGCCCTCGGCGGAGCGCTCGCAGCCCTCGAGGTTGGCCTCGATCCCTTCCACGCACTTCTCCGCGAACAGCTCGCTCGTGGTGCTCAGCAGGTGGATCGACTGGAGCAGGTTTCGGGCCATCAGCGGGATGCGGACGTTGAGCTCGAACTGCCCCTGGAGCCCGCCCACGGTGATCGCCGTGTCGTTGCCGATCACCTGCGCGCTGACCTGGAGCACGACCTCCGGGCGCACCGGGTTGACCTTGCCGGGCATGATCGAGGAGCCCTTCTGGAGCTCGGGCAGGAACAGCTCTCCGATGCCGGCGCGGGGCCCCGAGCCCATCAGGGCGAGGTCGTTGGCGATCTTGGTCAGGGAGACGGCGATCACCTTCAGCGCGCCCGACAGCTCGACGAGCGCGTCGCGGTTGCCCTGGGCCTCGAACGGGTCCTCGGGCGCGCTGATCTCCAGCCCGGTGTCGGCCGACAGGCGCTCGCGGACCTTGCCCGCGAAGTCGCGGTGCGTGTTGAGCCCGGTGCCGGTGGCGGTGCCGCCGAGCGGGATCTGGGCCACGTGCGGCAGCGCGGCGGTGACGCGCGCCCGCCCGAGCCTGACCTGTGCGGCGTAGCCCGCGAACTCCTGCCCGAGGGTGACGGGCACGGCGTCCATCAGGTGGGTGCGTCCGGACTTGACGATGTCCTTGAACGCCTCGGCCTTGTCCGCGAACGCGCGCTCGAGCCGCTCGAGCGCCGGCAGCAGCCGGTTGGTCGCCTCGTCGAGCGCGGCGAGGTGCACGGCGCTCGGGAAGACGTCGTTCGACGACTGGCCCATGTTGACGTGGTCGTTGGGGTGCGCGCCCTCGCCCGCCAGCGTGGCGATCACCTCGTTGGCATTCATGTTCGACGACGTGCCGGAGCCGGTCTGGAAGACGTCGATCGGGAACTGGTCGTTGTGTTTGCCCTGCGCGATCTCGTCCGCCGCCCCGCCGATCCGCTCCGCCAGCGCGCCGTCGAGGAGCCCGAGGTCGGCGTTCACCCGCGCGGCCGCGCCCTTGATGCGGCCGAGCCAGCGCACGACCGCAACCGGCACCCGCTCCCCGGAGACGGGGAAGTTCGCCACCGCCTTGCGGGTCTCCCCGCCCCACAACTCGTCGGCCGTCTCAACCGTCATGAAGTCCTCCGCGTTCGCGACTCAACGACGACCAGCCTAGGCCAGTTCGAGCCGGGCACCGGGGCCGGGCTCGGGCGTGACGTCGTGCGGGTGCAGCGGCTCGCGGCAGTGCCCGCACACGAGCACCGGGTCCGCCTCCTCGCCGCAAGTGTGCCGGAGCACGACCGGTGGGCCGGTGTCGCCGGCCAGGTGCTCGTCGCCCCAGCGCATGATCGCGATCACGGCCGGATAGAGGTCGCGGCCGGCCTGTGTGAGGCGGTACTCGAAGCGCTCCGGCTCGTCCTGGTAGCGGCGGCGCTCGAGGATGCCGGCGCGCACGAGCGTCTGGAGCCGCGTGGAGAGGATGTTGCGGGCGATGCCGAGGTTGCGCTGCATGTCCGAGAAGCGGCGGACGCCGTAGAACGCCTCGCGCATGATGAGCATCGTCCAGCGCTCGCCAAGGACCTCCATCGCCTTGCCGACCGAGCAGATGGGTGGACGCTCGAGCTCGTACATGTGCGAGAGACGGTACCGCGTCAGCCGCAGAAAGCCGCCAGCTCCCGCGCGAGCCCGACGGGGTCGTCGTACGCCATCAGATAGCCGGTGCCCTCGAGCACCCGCAGCTGCGCGTCGGGCAGCAGGTCGAGCGCCTCCTCGGCGATGGCCAGCGGGTGCATCGGGTCCTCGTCGGCCCACAGGAGGAGCGTGGGCACCTCGATCAGCCGGTACGCATCGAGCAGGTCGACCTGGGCGCCGGACGGCCAGCGGCGGGCGGCGCGCGCCCACGAGCGGGCGCGGTTGGCGTTGCCACCCAGGCCGCCGAGCGCGTGGCGCACCAGGTCGCGCGCGGCCGGGTTGCTGCGCGCGGTCAGCCGCTCGCCTGCGGCGGGGCGGAAGGCGAGCCGGGCGCCGTGCGAGATCGCCCGGTCGAGTCCCGGAACGGCGCCCGCCCGCACGGCGAGCGCGACGGCGCGCTCCCAGCGGTCGCGCTCCGGGCGCCGGTGGAGCGGGCTGGACATCAGTACCAGCCGGCTGGGCGTGAGCTGGCGGCTGGCGACCGCCTTGAGCAGGATTTGCGCTCCCACCTCGTGGCCGCCCGCGAGCGGGCGCGGCCCGCAGGTCTCGCGCACGAAGCCCGACATCACCTCGGCGAGCCAGTCGGGCGTGTACGGGTGGCGTGGGCGGTCCTCGGAGTCGCCGTGCAGCGGGAGGTCAGGCAGCACGAGCCGGTAGCGGTGGGCGAGCTCGTCGACCATCGGCTCCCACTCGCGATGGGAGAGCCCCTTGGAGTGCAGCAGCGCGAGCGGTCGGCCGGTCCCCGCCTCCCGGTAGGCGACGCGTGCGCCGTCGTGGTGGTGGTAGAGCCTCAACTTCATCGCACGCCAAGGATGGCGTGCGGCGCCATCAAGGGGCCGGCCGGACGAAGGCCCTGGCAACAATGTGGCAGTGTTGCGCCCTCTGGACCGCGAGGTGTTCGCGCTCGCGCTGCCCGCGCTCGGGGCGCTGGCCGCCGAGCCGCTGTACGTGCTCGTCGACACCGCGATCGTCGGTCATCTCGGGACCGTGCAGCTCGCGGCGCTGGCGATAGCGGCGACGGTGCTCTCCTCCGCGTTCGCCGTCCTGAACGCGCTCACCTACGGGACCACGGCGCAGGTCGCGCGGCTGCACGGCGCGGGCCGGGACGCCGAGGCCGCCGTGCTCGGGTCGCAGGCGCTGTGGCTCGCGCTCGCGATCGGCGCGCTGCTGCTCGCGCTCACCCTGGTCTTCGCCGGGCCGGCGGTGCAGCTCATGGGCGGCGAGGGCGAGGTCGCCGACGGCGCGGTCACGTACCTGCGGATCGCGGCGCTCGGCGCGCCGTTCTTCATGCTCGCCGCGTCCGGGCAGGGGTTCCTGCGCGGGATGGGCGACCTGCGGACGCCGCTCGTCATCCTCGTCACTGCCCAGGCGGCCAACGTCGTGCTCGAGCTGCTGTTCGTGTACGGCTTCGGGTGGGGGCTGGCGGGCTCGGCGTGGGGAACGGTGATCGCCCAGGCGGGGATGGGGACCGCGTTCTTCGTGGTCCAGCGGCGGGCGGGCCTGGAGCCGCCGCTGTTCGAGCGCATGCGGCCGCTGATCCGGATCGGCTCGGAGATCGCGGTGCGCACGAGCGCGCTGCTCGCGTCGTTCCTCGTCGCGTCGGCGGTGCTCGCGCGCGTCGGGGCGACCGCTCTTGCAGCGCACCAGATCGCGTTCCAGCTCTTCGTCTTCCTCGCCCTGCTGCTCGATGCCCTGGCCATCGCCGCGCAGGTGATCGTGGGCCGGGCGCTCGGGGCCGCCGACGCCGTGCTCGCGCGCGAGGCGGCGACCCGGGTGATCGTGTGGTCGGCTGTGGTCGGGGCCGCCTTCGGCGTGGTGCTGCTCGCGCTCTCCGGAGTGATCCCGCACGCGTTCACGAACGACGGGCGGGTCGTCGGCCAGGCGCACGAGATCTGGTGGCTGTTCGCCGTGCTGATGCCGCTCAACGGCGTGGTCTTCGCGCTCGACGGGATCCTCATCGGGGCCGGCGACACCCGCTTCCTGATGTGGGCGATGCTGACCGCCGCGGCCTTCTACGTGCCCGTCGCGCTGCTCTCGCTCGACCAGGGTTGGGGGATCACCGGCGTCTGGTGGGGCCTGGCAGCCCTGATCGCAGTGCGTGCGCTCACCACGGGACTGCGCTTCCTGGGCCGCCGCTGGGTTCTCACCGGTGCTCCGGCGTAATACCCTGCGCGGCCGCGTGCTCCGCCGGTCCCTCAGCCTCGCCCTCGTCGTCGCGCTGCTCGCCCCCGCCTCCGCGCTCGGCCAGCAGAACCAGAATCCGCCGCAGGACCCGTTCCCGCCGCTCCCCCAGCCGCAGCCCACCGCCGTGCCCACGCCGGAGGACGACGACGGCTTCCTCGGGCTCGACAACGAGATCGGCGGCGGCGCGACGCTCTACATCATCGCCGGCGCCCTGCTCATCGCGTTCGTCGGCATCGGCATGTTCATCTCCCGCGACGCCCGCCGCTCCCTCCCCGCCGCCCACCGCCCGGACGCCCGGCGCTCCCGCGAGGAGGGCCCGCACAAGCACAAGCGCCAGGCGAAGGCCAAGGCCCGCGCCCGCGGCAAGGCCCAGCGCAGCGCCCGCCGCAAGACCCGCCGCAAGAACCGGTAGCGCGGGCGAACGTCAACGGCGGCTGGGTAGGAGGACGAGGCGGCCGGGGGTGCATATCCGGACAACGCGGCCTCGTTCGGCGGTCGGTTGTCCAGTTATGAGCCGCTACGGCTCCTACCGGCCACGAGCCGCTCCGACGAGGAACCATTGTCCCTTTGGCACCCACACCTTCCCTACCCAGCGCAGTTGACGTTCCCCGAGCCTAGAGCGGCTTAGGCAGCTTCATATCGTGGCGCTTCATGCCGTCCTCGACGGCGGCGACGACGGTCTCGACGACCTTGACGCGCGCGTAGCGCTTGGAGTCGGCCTCGACCAGCGTCCACGGGGCGAAGTCGGTGCTCGTCTCGGCCAGCATGTCCTCGACCGCCTTGGCGTACGCGGGGCGCTTCTTGCGGTTGCGCCAGTCCTCGTCGGTGAGCTTCCAGGTCTTGAGCGGGTCCTTCGCGCGCGCGTCGAATCGCTTCTTCTGCTCCCTCGACGAGATATGGAGCCAGAACTTGACGAGCAGCATCCCCTCGTCGACGAGCATGCGCTCGTACTCGACGATCTCCCCGTACGCGCGCTGCCAGGCGTCCGGTTCGGCGAAGCCCTCCACGCGCTCGACCAGCACGCGGCCGTACCAGGAGCGGTCGAGCACGGCCATGCCGCCCCAGCCGGGGAGCGGGGGCCAGAAGCGCCATAGCCAGTGGTGGCGCTTCTCGTCGTAGGTCGGCGCCGCGAACTGCTTCACGCGCACGTGCCGCGGATCCAGGGGAGACACGAGCCGCTTGATCGCCCCGCCCTTGCCGGAGGCGTCCCAGCCCTCGAACACGACGCACAGCGGCGGGCCGATCTTCTCCTCGCCGAGCAGGCCGCCGAGCACGAGCCGCAGCTGGAGGAGCCGCGTCTGCGCAGCGTCGAGCCGCTCCGCCTCCTCCTCGCGGCTCAGCTTGAGCGACAGGTCGAGCTCATCCAGGCGGCCCATTGCCCAGGGATATCACCAGATCGCGCACCCGCAGAACGGCCAGGTCACGCGGGACGACGTCGACCGCGCCGGCGAAGCCCCTGAACACGCCGTCGCCCCGGTAGTCCGCGAACCGCTCGACGCGGTCGCCGCGCAGGAAGATGAACTGCTCGCCGGTCGGGAAGTCGTCGCCCGTCCACTCGTAGCCGAGGCGCGCCGAGATCGCCTCGCGCGGCGCCCCGCGGGCGACGATCAGCACGACGTCCCAGTCGCCGGGGACGAGACGGCCGAGCTCGACGCGCCCGCCGCTCTCGGGCTCGGCGAGGGCGATGGCGCGCGTGAGCCGCTCCGACAGGACGTTGTCGACCGCGATGTCGTCCTCGTCGCTGCCCAGCACGACGGCCAGCGACAAGCCGCCGATCAGCAGCGCCAGCGCCGCTCCCGCCGCGATCAGGGCTTGCCTCATCCCACCTAGAATGGCCGGTCCGTTGTCGCCCCTGCGCCCGCTGCCTGCACGACCTGACTTCCCGAAGCTCGAGGAGGAGGTCCTCGAGCGCTGGCGCGAGCGCGACGTCTTCCACGAGTCGGTCCGCCGCCGCCAGGGAGGCGAGCCGTACGTGTTCTACGAGGGCCCGCCGACGGCGAACGGCCGGCCCGGCTCGCACCACGTGCTCTCGCGCGTGTTCAAGGACGTCTTCCCCCGCTACCAGACCATGCGCGGCCGCTATGTGGAGCGCAAAGGCGGCTGGGACTGCCACGGGCTGCCGGTCGAGATCGCTGTCGAGCAGAGGCTCGGCTTCACCTCGAAGGCCGACATCGAGCGCTACGGCATCGCGGAGTTCAACCAGAAGTGCCGCGAGTCGGTGTTCGAGTACCTCGAGGACTGGAACCGGCTGACCGAGCGGATCGGCTATTGGGTCGATCTCGACGACGCCTACCGCACGCTCGACCCGAGCTACATCGAGTCCGTGTGGTGGGCGCTGAAGACGATGTGGGAGCGCGACCTGCTCTACGAGGGGTACAAGGTCGTGCCGTACTGCGCGCGCGACGGCACCGCGCTCTCCTCGCACGAGGTCGCCCAGGGCTACCGGGACGTGGAGGATCCCAGCGTCTACGTGCGCTTCCCGGTCACCCGTCCCGCGGGCGTGCTGCACGAGGGCGACGCCGTGCTGGCCTGGACGACGACGCCGTGGACGCTGCTGTCCAACGCCGCGCTGGCCGTCTCGCCCGAGCTCGCGTATGTGCGTACCGCCGACGGTCACGTGCTGGCCGAGGCGCGCGCCGACGCCGTGCTCGGCGAGGGCGTCGAGATCACCGACCGCTTCCACGGCCGCGACATGCTGGGCGCGGGCTACGAGCCGCCGTTCGCGTTCATCGCCACCGAGGAGTTCGGCCCCAAGGGCCACACGCTGGTGCCGGGCGACTTCGTGAGCGCCGAGGACGGCACCGGCGTCGTGCACACCTCGATCTCGTTCGGCGAGGACGACTTCCGGATCGGGCTCGAGCAGGGCATCCCGGTCGTCAACCCGGTGCGGCTCGACGGCACCTTCGAGGATCGCATGGGGCCGTTCGCCGGCCGCTGGGTGAAGGACGCGGACCCCGACATCGTCGAGGCGCTGCGCGAGAGCGGCCGCCTGCTGCGCGACGAGCGCCTCCTGCACTCGTATCCGCACCGCTGGCGCTGCGGCACGCCGCTGCTCTACTACGCCAAGCCGTCGTGGTACATCCGCACGTCCGAGCTGCGCGACCGCCTGCTGGCCGCCAACGAGACGATCGAGTGGCACCCGGAGCACATCAAGCACGGGCGCTTCGGCAAGTGGCTCGAGAACAACGTCGACTGGGCGATCTCGCGCGAGCGCTACTGGGGCACGCCGCTGCCCGTATGGCGCAACGACGCCGGTGAGACGATGGCGATCGGCTCGCTCGACGAGCTCGAGCGGCTCAGCGGGGTGCGGCTGGAGGACCCGCACCGGCCGTACGTCGACGAGGTCGAGATCCCGTCGCCCACGGGCGGCGAGCCGCTGCGGCGGGTGCCCGAGGTGATCGACGTCTGGTTCGACTCGGGGGCGATGCCGTTCGCGCAGTGGCACGCGCCGCACGAGAACGAGGACCACTTCCGCGAGCGCTTCCCCGCCGACTACATCTGCGAGGCGATCGACCAGACGCGCGGCTGGTTCTACTCGCTGCTCGCCATCTCCACGCTGCTGTTCGACCAGGCGCCGTACCGGACGTGCCTGGTCCTCGGCCACATCGCCGACGCCGAGGGCAAGAAGATGTCCAAGTCGCTCGGCAACATCGTCGTGCCGTGGGAGGTGATCGACCGCCACGGGGCCGACGCCTTCCGCTGGTACTACCTCACGTCCAAGCAGCCGTGGGACGGCTACCTGTTCTCCGTCGAGACGGTCGGCGAGTCGGTCCGCCAGTTCCTGCTCCAGCTGTGGAACACGTACTCGTTCCTCGTCCTCTACGCGAACGTCAACGACGTCACGGAGTGGGGCGAGCCGGAGACCGAGCTCGACCGCTGGGCGCTCTCCCGCCTGCACTCGACCACCGCGGTCGTCCGCGACCGGCTCGACCACTACGACGCCACGCGCGCCGGCCACGCGATCGCCACGTTCGTCGACGAGCTGTCGAACTGGTACGTGCGCCGCTCGCGCGCGCGCTTCTGGGACGGCGACCCGGCGGCCTTCGGGACGCTGCGGACCTGCCTCGTCGGCGTCGCCCACCTGCTGGCTCCGTTCACCCCGTTCGTGGCGGACGAGATCTACGACAACCTCGACGGGACCGAGCCCAGCGTGCACGTGTGCGACTTCCCCGAGGTCGGCGCCCGCGACCGGGAGCTCGAGACGGCGATGGGCGTGGTGCGGGAGACCGTGCGGCTCGGGCTCGCCGCCCGCGGGCAGGCGAAGCTGGGGGTGCGCCAGCCGCTGCGGGCCGCGGTCGTGGTGGCGGCCGGCGCCGAGCGCGCCGCGATCGAGCGCCTCGGCGAGCTCGTGCAGGCGGAGCTCAACGTGAAGGAGCTGCGCTACGTGTCCCAGGCCGACGAGCTCGGCTCCTACGAGGTCAAGCCGAACTACCGGGCGCTCGGGCCGCGCTTCGGCAAGCACATGCCGCAGGCGGCGGCGGCCGTCGCCGCGCTCGAGCCCGCGCACGTGGCGGAGGCGCTCCGCGAGGACCGTGCCGTCGGGATCAGCGTCGACGGCCACGACCACGAGCTGGGGCCCGACGACCTCCTGCTCGCGATCAGCCCGCTGGAGGGCTACCAGCTCGAGCGCGAGGGCTCACACGCGGTGGCGCTCGAGCTCGAGCTCGACGCGGAGCTGGTCCGCGAGGGGCTCGCGCGCGAGATCGTCCATGCGGTCCAGAACGCGCGCAAGACCGCCGGGCTGGAGGTCGCCGACCGCATCGAGCTGACGCTCGGGGGCGACGAGGAGCTGCTCGAGGCGGCGCGCGCGTTCGAGCCGCACCTGGCGGGCGAGACGCTCGCCGTGCGCGTCGCCTACGACGGAGCGGTGGGCGAGGAGGCGACCGTCAAGGGCCGCCCCCTGTACATCGCGGTGCAGCGAGCCTCGGCCTAGGCCTGGGCGAGCGCGGGCTCCAGCTGCGCCTCGAGGCGCTTGCGCGGCTGGGCGCCCTGGATGCGGGCGGCCTCGGCGCCGTCGCGGAACAGGACCATCGTGGGGATGGCGAGGACGCCGTACGCCATCGGCGTCTGCATGTTCTCGTCGATGTTCAGCTTCACGACGCGCAGGTCCTCGCGCTCGGCGTTGATCTCCTCGAGGATCGGCGAGACCATGCGGCAGGGTCCGCACCACGGCGCCCAGAAGTCGACGAGCACCGGGGTCTCGGACTCGAGGACCTCGGCCTGGAAGGTGACGTCGGTGACACTGGTGATGCTGCCTGCCATGTGGTTCAGGGCTCCTCTCGGGCTGCGCTTGCTTCAGAAAGTATAGCGATGAGGTCGGGCGTCACAGCCGTCTCGACTACCGCAGCGCCGACGAGCACCGGCACCGCCAAGGCCACGGTAACGAACGTCGCGGCCAGCAACTCGTTCCAGGCCTGCCGGCGGGCCGCGAGCGTCCACGCCGCGAGCGGGAGGAACAGCGCCGTGAGCTCCGGCAGCGCGTGCGGGAGCAGCCCGGCGAGCAGCAGGAGCGGCGAGAGCCCGAGCCGCGCGGAGAGGTCGGCTGCGGCGTGGCCGAGCGCGTAGGCCTGGGTGGAGAGCGAGAAGAGCGTCGCGGCGATCACGAAGCCGATGGCGAGGGGTCCGGCGCGGTCGTGGACGCGCCGCCACACGCCGGTGTAGTTCTCGGCCGCCGTCGGCAGGCTCGAGCCGGCGATGAAGCCGGCGACGCACGCGAGCGCGTGCAGGGCGAGCACGAGCCCGTTGCGGTAGAGCACGAACGTGAAGTCGCTGAAGCCTGCCGGCCGCATGAGGCCCGGCAGGCTGAACCCGAACGGATCGGGCGTCGACAGCTCGGCGACCGCCCAGATGGCGGCCAGCAGCGCGGCGGCCACCGCGAGCGACAGGAGGGCCCACGGGCGGACGACCGCGAGCGGCCGCCGGCGCCAGCGCGCCAGGGTGACGCGGGTGTCCGCCCAGCCCTGGACAACCGCGAGGCGTTCGGCGTTCATGCCTCAGGTAGTCGGCAGGTCCCGCGCGAAGCGCAAGGCCGGCACGACCCACGCGGCCTCGAGCGCGATGCGGGCCGACATCTTCGAGCGGCCGTGCTCGCGGCCGCGGAAGACGATCGGGATCTCCTCGACCGAGAGACCCCGCCGCAGCGTCCGGTAGGCGAGCTCCACCTGGAAGGCGTAGCCCTGCGAGCGCAGGCGTGCCGGCACGACGGCGGCGAGCGCGTCCGCCCGCCAGCAGCGGATGCCGCTCGTGAGGTCGCGGACCGGCGCGCCGAGCACGCGGCGGGCGTACTCGCACCCCGCGCGCGAGACCGCCCGCCGCAGCGCGCCCCAGCCCTCCACGCCGCCGCGGGGCACGTAGCGGGAGCCGATCGCCAGCGCCGCGTCGCTCACCAGCAGGCGCGGGAGGTCGGCCGGGTCGTGCGAGAGGTCGGAGTCCATCTGGATGACGCGCGCGGCGCCCGCCCGCAGCGCGTGGGCGAACCCGGCGAGGTACGCCGAGCCGAGGCCGGCCTTGCCCGCGCGGTGCAGCACCTCGACGCCGGTGTGCTCGGCCGCCAGCCGGTCGGCGATCGCACCGGTGCCGTCGGGCGACGCGTCGTCGACCACGAGCACGTGGGCGCCGGGCACGGCGGCGAGCACGCGCCGGACGACGGGCTCGAGGGTGGCCGCCTCGTCGTAGGTGGGAAGGATGACCCAGACGGGCGCGGACACGGGAGGGCCGTAGCCTACGGGATCCGTGGCCGACCTCACGAACGCCCAGATCGCCGCCGCCTTCGAGGAGCTGGCCGACCTCTACGAGCTCGACGGCGTCGTCCAGTACCGGGTCATCGCCTATCGCACCGCCGCCCGGACGGTGCGCGACTCGTCGGTCTCCGTCGCCCAGCTCGCCCGCGAGGGCCGCGTGACCGAGCTGCCGGGGATCGGCAAGACGCTCGAGGAGAAGCTGCTGGCGCTCGACCAGACCGGCGACATCCCGGCCGCCCAGAAGCTGCGCGCGAAGATCCCGGTCGGCCTCGTGTCGGTCATGCACCTGCCGGGCTTCGGCGCCAAGCGGGCGAAGCGGCTCTACGACGAGCTGGGGGTCGACTCGCTCGACGCCCTGCGGGCCGCGGCCGAGGGCGGCCGGATCCGCGGGCTGCGCGGGTTCGGCCCGAAGGTGGAGGAGAACCTCAAGCGGGTGCTGGCCGATCACGACGAGAACGGGCCGGCGCCGCGGATCCTGCTCTCGCGGGCGCTCCCCGTCGCCGACCAGGTGCTCGGCGCCCTGCGCGCGCACCCCGCGGCCGAGCGGGTCGAGGTCGCGGGCTCGCTGCGCCGTCTGGCCGACTCGATCAAGGACATCGACGTCATCGCCACGGCGTCCGACCCGGCAGCGCTGGCCGGCACGCTCGGCGAGCTGCCGATCGTCGAGGCCGTCCAGAACGCCGGCGACGCGGGCGCGCGGGTCAGCACCCACTCGGGCATGAAGATCGACCTCAAGGTCGTCGAGCCCGACCAGTTCGGCAACGTGCTCCAGCACTTCACCGGCTCCAAGGCGCACAACGTCGCGCTGCGCGAGGCGGCGGTCCGGCGCGGCCTGCACGTCTCCGAGTACGGGATCCTCGACGACGCGACCGGCGAGACCCTGCGCTGCGCGACCGAGGAGGAGGTCTACGCGGCGCTCGGCCTGCCGTGGATCCCGCCGGAGCTGCGCGAGGGCCGCGGGGAGCTCGAGGCGGCTGCGTCCGGCTCCCTGCCCGACCTCGTCGAGCTAGAAGACCTGCGCGGCGACCTGCACTGCCACACGACCACCTCCGACGGGCGCCACACGGCCGAGGAGATGGCCGTCGCGGCCCGTGAGCGCGGCATGACCTACCTTGCCATCACCGACCACTCCGCCTCGCACGGCTTCGGCGACCACGTGACGCCCGACGAGTTGCGCGCCCGGATCGAGGAGATCCGCTCACTCAACGAGCGGCTGGACGGGATCGAGCTGCTGATCGGGACGGAGTCGAACATCCTCCCCGACGGCTCGCCCGACTATCCGGACGACCTGCTGGCCGAGCTCGACTGGGTGATCGCGTCCGTGCACACCTCGTTCGCGATGGGCCGCCGGGAGATGACCGATCGCGTGGTGGCGGCCGTCGAGCACCCGTACATCGACGCGATCGGGCACCCGACCGGGCGCAAGATCGAGACGCGGGCGGCGTACGAGATCGAGATGGAGCGGGTGATCGCGGCCGCGGCGCGCACGGGCACGATGATCGAGATCAACGCCGCCCCGGACCGGCGCGACATGAACGAGATCCACGCGCGCGAGGCGGCGCGCGCCGGCGTCCGCGTGCTGGTCAACTCGGACGCCCACTCGGTGCGCAACTTCGAGCTCCTGCGCTACGGCATCGCCACCGCCCGGCGCGCGTGGCTGACGGCCGCCGACGTGGCCAACACGCGCTCGTGGGCGGAGTTCGCGCCGCTGCGCAAGCGCGCCTCCTAGGTACGCAGGAAGGCGCCGCCGAAGCCCGGCGTGCGCACGAGCTGGATCGGCTGCACGGGCGACGTGCGGTCGACATAGAAGCGGGCCGCGTCGCGCTCCTCGATCGCCTGCACGGCGGCGTCCTGGCGGCGCCACGCGAGCGCCCAGATCAGCGCGCCGCCGGCCGCCACGGCGGCCACCTGGGGGCGGTAGATCCCGGCGATCGCACACACGACGGTGAAGAGCAGCAGCGGCCACAGGCGGTTGACGAGGGTCCGCCCCGGGCGCAGCTCGGGCAGGGTGGTCTGCGTGCGCGCGGTCGCGAGCAGCCGGGCGATCGGCGGTGACGTCTCGGCGCGACGGCCGAGCCACGCGCCGATCACGAGCGAGCCGGTCCACCAGACTCCGCAGAACACGAGCAGCGTGCGGTCCTCCTCGCGCGTGAGGCCGATCACCGTGATGGCGGCGAGGAGGGTGGCCGAGCCCGCGCTCAGGAGCACGGTCGCCTTGAGAAAGTCCCCGAAGCGCACCGGGTCAGTCGAGCAGCGCCTGGAGAAGCTCGCGGACGCCGTCGGTGCCGTCGACCATCACGTCGGCCTCCGTGGCCAGGGCCGACGGGCCCTCGTCCGAGTGCACGCCGACTCGCACAGCGGTCCCGAGGCGGCCGCCCTCCACCAGCTCGGTCAGCCCGCGGAAGGCGTCGAGGTCCGTGGTGTCATCGCCCACGTACAGCGCCGCGGCGAGGTCCTTGTCGCGCAGGAGCGAGACGATGCCGGCGCCCTTGTCGATCCGCACCGGCGGGCGGATCTCGAGCACCTTGCGGCCCCAGTGGGTCGTGAAGCCGGCCTGCTCGGCACGGCGGGCGACGTCCTCGACCGCCGCCTGGGCGTCCTCCTCGTCCGGCACCCCGCGCCAGTGCAGCGCGGCGATCGCCTCCTTGTCCTCGAGCCGCACGCGCAGCCGGCGCAGCCGCTCGTCGAACGCGTCCTCGGTGAAGTTCTGCACTCGCCGGGTCCAGGCCTGGAGCTCGCGGTCGAGCTGCGGCGCCGTCGAGCCCGGCATCAGGACCTCGGAGCCGTGCGAGCCGAGGTACGCGATCGACCCGAGCGAGACGATCCGCCGCGCATCCGAGGCCCGCCGGCCGGAGACGCACGCGACCACGCCGTAGCGGCGGGCGACCTCGATCAGCGGCCGGCGCGTCGTCTCGGGCATGTGGGCGTCGTCCGGATGCTGGACGATCGGGGCCAGCACGCCGTCCACGTCGAGGAGGACACCGGCGCGCTCCGGCTGGGCCTTGAACGGCTCGAGCAGCTCCTGGAGGGTTCCCGTCGGCACCCGGTCTAGTATGGCGCCGATGCCCCAAGGCCTGGTGAACGGGGACGGCTGGGCCATCGCCTCGCTCGACGGCCTCGGCGAGGGGCCCGGCTTCCGCAAGGTGCGCGCGCCGCTGGGCGTCACCGAGTTCGGCGTCAACGCGGTCGTGCTGCCGCCTGGCGTCACGAGCCGCCGCCACTTCCACGAGCGCCAGCAGGAGCTCTACCTCGTGCTGAGCGGCGAGATCGAGTTCGAGCTCGGCGGCGAGCGGCACACGCTCGGCCCGGGCGGGCTGGCGCGCGTCGACGCGCCGACCGTGCGGTCGCTGCGCAACACGTCGGACACCGACGAGGCGGTCTACTTCTGCGTCGGCGGGCAGGGCGGCTATGTCGGCCGCGACGGCCGGCCCCCGAGCTAGCGCGCCTTCAGCAGGTCGCGGATCTCGCCGAGCAGGACGACGTCCTGGGGCACCGCCTCCGGCTCGGGCTCCAGGCCCGCCTTGCGCCGCGCCATCAGCGTGTTGACCGGCTTGACGACGAGGAAGAAGACCGCGGCGCCGATGATCAGGAAGGACACGATCGCGTTGATGAACTCGCCGTAGCGGAACCGCGAGCCGTTGATCGTGAACGTGAGCCCGGCGAAGTCCTGCTTCCCACCGACGGCCGCGATCAGCGGCGTCATGAGGTCCTCGACGAACGACGTGACGACCGCGCCGAACGCCGCGCCGATGACGACCGCGACGGCGAGATCGACCACGTTGCCGCGCAGCAGGAACTCGCGGAGCTCCTTGACCATCCGAGCCTCCCCTCGAAGTTGTCGTGATCAACAAGTATGGCCAGGCCGCCGAACGGGAACTCGTAGAGCATGGCCTCGCAGCGCACCGCTCCCAACTCGCCGACCGCCCTGGGGAAGCGCACCTGGTTCGCCACGGTCAAGCGCACGGCGAAGGAGTTCAGCAACGACAACCTGACCGACTGGGCCGCGGCCCTGACGTACTACGCGGTCCTGTCGATCTTCCCCGCCCTGATCGCGATGATGTCGATCCTCGGCCTCGTGGTCGACCCGGCGACGATCACGCGGGTGATCACCGACGTCGTGTCCCAGCTCGGCCCGCAGTCCGCGGTCGACACCTTCACCGGCCCGCTCGAGGAGATCTCGAAGAACCAGGAGACCGCGTTCGTCGGCCTCATCGTGGGCGTCACGCTGGCGATCTGGACCGCCTCGAACTACGTCGGCGCCTTCATGCGCGCCTCGAACGCCGTCTATGAGCGCGAGGAGGGGCGGCCGTTCTGGAAGCTCAAGCCGCTCCAGCTGCTCGTGACGCTGGTGCTCGTGCTGCTGGCGGCGGCCGTCGTCGTCGCGCTGATCGTGTCGGGCCCGGTGGCGGAGGCGATCGGCAGCGCGATCGGCCTCGGCGACACCGCGGTCACCGTCTGGCAGATCGGCAAGTGGCCGGTGATGCTGCTGGTGGTCATGGTCATGCTCGCGATCCTCTACTGGTCGGCCCCCAACGCGAAGCCCGCGGGCCTCCGCTGGGTCTCGCCCGGCAGCGTGGTCGCCGTTGCGGTGTGGATCCTGGCGTCCATCGCGTTCGCCATCTACGTGGCGGAGTTCGCCTCCTACAACAAGACCTACGGCGCGCTGGGCGGCGTGATCGTGTTCCTGGTCTGGCTGTGGATCACGAACATCGCGATCCTGCTGGGCGCCGAGCTGAACGCCGAGACCGAGCGCAGCCGGGAGATCGCGGTCGGAGTTCCCGGCGCGGATGAGGAGATCAAGGCGCCCTATCGCAGCGAGCCGAAGTCCGAGCGGGAGTCCGCCGCGCGATCCTGATCCTCAAGCCCGAAGCCATGGCCCGCCGATGAAGACGGGCCATGTCGCGCATCGGGTTCATCGTCCTCGCCGTCTGCGCGCTCGCCGCCTTCGGGCTGCACAAGCGGCAGGCGGTGGCCGCCGGCGGCGGCGCGGTGTCGGCCGAGCAGCGCGCGGCGACCCTGCGCTTCGCCCCCGGCGTCACGCCCCAGGACCGGGAGTGGATCCTGGCCGCCGTCGGCTCGGCGCGGCCCGAGGCGCGGCGGCTGATCGACGAGATCGACGGCCTCGTCGAGGTGCGCACCGACCTCCGGCACGACCAGGCGATCGGCATGGCCGAGATGCACGGCGACAACGCGACGGTCTCCCTCGACGCCCGGCTCCTGAACGGCGAGCGGGCCGTCGACCGCGGCGCCGCCGTGCTCCACGAGCTGGGCCACGTGATCGACTTCGTGCTCGTCGACGACGAGATCAGGCAACGGATGGACGGCGCGATCCCGAAGCTCGGCACGCTCGCGGTCGAGGAGCGGTTCGCCGAGACGTTCGCCAAGTGGGCGCTGAACGGACGCGTGTCGATCGCCGGTGACGGCTACGGCATCCCCAACCCGCCCTCGATCGAGGACTGGGGCGCGCCGCTCGCCCAGCTCGCGATCGAGCTCGACCTCGAGCGCTAGCGGCGGCGCTGCGGCTGCTCTTCGGCGGGCCGCAGCAGCGTGCGTGCGCCGGCGACCGGGCCGAGCACGGCGAGCAGCCACAGCCACGACGTGCCCCACGGGTCCAGCACGTCCTCGCCGGCGACGATGACGATCGCCAGCGACAGCGCCGGATACGCGAGCAACGGCAGCGCCCACTTCGAGATCCCCGCGCGGCGGGCGCCGATGACCACGCCGACCCACCCGGCGAGCGCCACCCAGACGCCGCCGTTCTCCTGCACGATCGCCCGCTCGAGCAGCAGCGCGGCCCAGGCGGCGGCGAGCGCCAGCCATACCCAGGTCGCGAGGTCGCCGCGCCACGCGAGGATGGCGACGGCCGCGATCGTCGCGACGATCAGCAGCGCCCAGGCGGTGCCGGCGAGCGCGGCGGCGGCCAGCCACGCGAGGCCCGCCGCCACCGTGCCGATCAGGCCGCCGCGCAGGGCCGCGACGACCGTCCGCGCCGCCCGCTCCCGGCGCGAGGGCGTGGCCTTCGGCGTGGTGCGGAGCGCGGTCATGGTTCCTACCAAAGCTACCGGGTCGCAGCGGCGGCCTTCTTGAACGGCGCCGCGTGGCGGCGCCAGCGCTCGCGCTCCGGCGTCACCTCCGGCTGCGACGGCTTGACGCGGTCGGCCCAGTGGATGAGGCCAGGGCCGCGCAGCGGGGTGCGGGTCGGCACGACCGCCCACTCGGGCGGCACCGTCGCCCGGTCCGGGCCGACCAGGTAGTGGAGCGCCTCGACGTCGGTGAGCCCGAACACCTCCACGAGCGGCAGCGCCTCGCGGCTGAAGCCCTGCTCTCGCATGCGCGCGAGGTCGAGCACGAGCACGTCGGTCGTGAAGGCGTCGAAGTCGAAGGCGTGGCGGGCGTGCGCCGTGCGGCGCAGGGTGGCCGCCGCCTGGGTGCGGAACGAGAGCCGCGCCGCGGCCGAGTGGATCACGCCGAAGCCGCTGACCGCCGTGCCGGGGCGGTCCGGGGCGGCGAGCAGGTGGCCCTCGAGGTCGAGGCCGGCGAGCGCCGCCACGTCGCCCGTCGCGACCGAGGGCAGCGGGAGCAGCACTACGCGGTCGACGTCGGGCAGGAGGTCGGCGATCAGGAGCCGGGCCATGGCTCGTGGGCGCGGCGCGGGGCCCTGCGGGGTGCGCAGGTCTCCCGCGAGCCCTCCGACCGGCACCCAGCGCCAGGCGATCTGCGGGAAGCGCTCGCCGAGGCGCCGTCTCATCGCGCCCGTTCCCGGCAGCGCGAGCACCGAGAGGTCGAGCGGGCGCGAGGTGTGCTCGAGCAGCGAGGCGACGAGCGCCGAGAGGCTCACTCCACCGCCGCGCGGGAGCACCACCGCCACGTGCAGCGGGTCGGCGGCGTCCTGCTCCTGCCGCTCGGTGGCGGCGACGATCTGGGCGACCTGCCCGTCGATGTCGGCGGCCACGTGAGGCATGCGGATCGGCTGCCGGCGGCGCTCCTCCGCGAAGGCCACGTCGGCGGCGGTGATCTCCCGCCACAGGGCGTACACCTCGTCCTCCGGGCGGCCGCTCAGGATCGCCGTGAAGACCTGGCCGAGCTTGTCGACGAGGCCGTCGCGGATGTGGTCGAACTCCGCGTCCGAGATGTCGATCAGGCCGTCGAAGCGCACGTCGGCGCGGTTCTTGGGCCGGAAGTCGACGTCCATGCCGATCGACCGCGTGGGCAGGTAGCAGTGCAGGCGCGAGGTCACGATCCCGCTGTGCTTGCGCCGGTAGGTCTCCAGCAGCTCGAGGCCCTCGTAGATGTTGGCCACGAACGAGCGGCGGCGCACCTCGCCGTCGCTGTGCCGGTAGGTGACCGCGCCCTCCGGCACGTCGGTCGCATCCACGTAGGCGACGGGCGCATCGCGCCCCGGGCGGGCGGCGAGGTCCGGGAAGACGGTGTTGATCGTCGTCGTCAGGCAGCCGGAGAAGAACGCCGGCACCCCGATCGAGAGCAGCAGGTAGACCGTCGTCCAGTCGCGGCAGCCGACCGGCCCGTAGCGCTTGAGGTACTCGACGGCCTCGGGCGTGAGCAGCTCGCGCTTGTTGCAGTGGAACGAGACGAAGATCGGCCGCAGGTTGTCGTGCAGGGGGAAGCCGTGGCGCATCTTGAAGAGCGCGTGCATGAACCACCCGAAGCACAGGACCCACGTGTTCTCGGGTATCGCCTCGTACATCGAGGCGTCGCGGTGGACGGTCAGCACCTCGAGGTCGGCGTCGACGTCGGACCGCTGGAGCTCCGGGCGCGTGCGCCCCTGGAGCCGGCGCAGCAGGTCGACGAGCTCCTCGCGGCCGTGCAGCCGGACGTTCTGGTGGCGGACGAGATGCCCGAGGGCGGCGATCGTCTGGATGTGGTCGCCGATGTTCGCCGAGGCCTTGCGGGCCGACGGGTGCCCGTAGTCCATGATCGCGAAGGCGGGGCGGCCGTCGACCGGCGACGGCGCCGTCGGCGAGCTCGCCGAGGCGGCGACCCAGGGCCGCAGCCAGTCGCGGTGCACCTCGGCCTGGGGCCAGCCGGTGCGGCCCTCGCTCACGCGGCGGTCGAAGATGGCGAAGACGTCGCGCGCCAGCTCCTCGGCCCCGAAGCCGTAGACGGGGGCGAGGATCTCGAACCACCGCCGCGCGCGGACCTCTGGCGGGTTCTCGTCGACCAGGCGCCGGATCTCGGCGAGCGTCTCCTCGGGCGCCATGGCGAGCCCGGAGCGGGTGTACTCGGCGGCCGCGGTCGACGCCCAGGCGTCGCGCGGCACCCGTCGCAGGTGGTCCCAGGCGAGCTCGGCGTAGCCGCGTCGGAAGGCGGCCATGCCGGCCGCGAGGTGGCCCAGCGTCTCGGTCTCGGGCCGGCGCCGGAGCGACTCGGCGAGCGACTGGACGACGTCGTACGCCTCGTCGGCGAGCAGCGCGCGCACCTGCGTGATGACGGCATGCTCGACGCTGTGGCCGCGCGTGAGCGAGCGGACGAGCGCCGCCTGGTCGGGCCCGGTCTCGGGCGGCGCCTCGGCTTCGGGCGCCGGCGCGGAGCCGTTCGGCGTCGGCTGGCGAGCGGCGAGCACGGCGCGGCGGACCACGTTCGGCAGTTGGCGGCGAGCCCGGCGGTAACGCCAGGCGAGTCGGCGGGCGGCGGCGGGCATGAGGGTCAGGGCTCGCGGATGACGTGCAGCTTGGCCTTGTGCTCGAGCCGGAAGCCCGGGCGATCGGCGAAGTACTCGTCGACCGCCCTCCGGCAGCCGGACCAGTGGTCGTAGTCGTCGAGGACGATCCGCCCGCCGGGGACGATCAGCGGCGCGATCCGCTCCAGGCAGGTCATGGTCGACTCGTACCAGTCGCCGTCGAGGTGCGCGAAGGCGACCGGCTCGTCGAGGTCGATGGTGTCCTCGAAGAGGCCCTGCACGAGCTCGACGCTGTGCTCGTCGACCGGGACGCCGAGGCGGCTGAACGAGGCCTTGACCTCCTCGTAGAGGTCGTCGCGGTAGCCGTAGTACGTGTCGCCGCCGACGCCCTTCGCCTCGCCGCCGGAGATCTTCTCGTAGCGGCGGTGGACGTCCGGGCCGTCCTGCTCGGACGGCGCCGGGATCATCCCGAAGACGTCGTAGACCTTCATCCCGCGCGCGGGAGCCTTGGCGGCGGCCATGACGATCGCCGAGCCGCCGCGTGCCGTGCCGGCCTCGACGATCAGGCCCGGGAGCTGGTTGGCGTCCGCGTCGGCCACGATCGTCGCGAGCTCGCGCAGGTCGTTCTTGCGCAGGTAGCTCAGGTGCTCGGCCCGCGCGCGCTCGATCACCTCCTCCACCTCCGGGGGGAGGTCGTAGGTGGCCTCGGCGAGGCGGCTGCGGGCGTCACGGAGCTGGGCGCGGGTCCGGCGCAGCTTCGCGCGCGTTGCCTCGAGCTCGCGCAGCTCGTTGGCGGCGGCCCAGCGGACCAGCGTGCGCCGCGCCCGCCGCGCCCCGCTCCGGGCCTTTCGGGCAAGGGTGCTCATGGCGGGCGGCCAGTCTAGCTGCGCCGCCCACCACGGCTCCGGCGGGCGCGGTAGTGGCGGTCGCGGCCACCACCACGGGCGCGGGCGTCTCGCTGGTCCGCAACGTCGTCTACTTCGACGGCGCCACGATCACCGAACCGCTGATGGTGCTCGGCGGCTGGGCGCTCTTTGGCCTCGCCCTCGAGCTCGCCGCTCAGGCGCGCACGAGGCTCAGCCTCGCCCGCCGGCTCGAACCGTCACCCGTCCCCCGCCTGACCCCCGAGCTGATCCACCCCTTCGTCCCGTGACCGGCCTTGCGCCGTCATGGGACGATCGGGTCGTGGCGAGGGCGCTACTTCCTGATCTTCGCGGGAGCCATGGGAGGTACCAGTGTAACTCCTCGGGTCTTCGGCAGAAGCTCGACTTTCCTGGAGGCGGGAGCGTCCGCGGGTGGCTCCTCGCCTCGGCGCTCGCGCTCCCGGTCGCCCTCGCCACGCCGGAGCCGAGTCGTGCCCAGGACGGCGATCCGCGCCTCGATCCGCTGGAGGCGCCGGCCGGGCTCAGGGCGGGCCGCCCCGCGCGAGTGGAGGCGCACGCCGAGCGGGTCGAGGCGTGTCAGCTGCGGTTCTCAGGAGCGGTGATGAGCAACGTCGATCCGGGGCGGGCGGCGACGATCACGTGGACCTGGCGCGTGCCGGAGGACGCACGCGACGAGAGCTGGGACGGCAGCGTCGCCTGTTGGCGCCTGGCGGGCGACGTGGGGCGTGAGCGAGCGGATATCGAGCGCTCGTTCGAGGTCGCAGTGGACGGCGCTCGGGACGGAGCCCTGGAGATCATCGAGCCCGACACGCTCACCGTCGAGCTCAGCCCGGACGACGAGACAGACGCCCGTCCCTCGCTCGAGCGATGGGCAGACATGGCGCAGCTCGGCACGCTTCTCGCCACGGCTCTCGGCCTCCTGGCGGTGCGGCGGCAGATCTCCCTCGCGCGGAGCCATTCGCGGTCGGAGCGGACGGGTCAGGTGTTCGACCGGCTCAACAACGCGGAGTTCAAAGCCCTGTGGTCGAAGGTCCTGACGTTCCTCCACGTCGGCGGCGAAGCCGAGTGCGTCGAGCGGATCCGGCAGGAGGTCCGGGTGGCCACCGGCAACGAGCCGCTTCTGCGCGGGGAACACAAGGTCGTCCTCAACGACGTCCTTGCGGCGCACGACGCGCACGAGGAGGCGGGGCTGCTCTTCAACGACCGCACGATCGACCAGCGGACGGTGATCCGCGCCTTCGGGGAGAGCGTTGCGAACGCGTATGTGGACAGCTGGTGGTGGATCCAGTACCAGCGCGAGGCCAGGGGCGATCCTGCACCGGCCCGCTGGGTGGGGAAGCGAAAGGCGATCGTCTACGCCGAGTGGGAGCGCATGGTGAGCACCATGCTGGCCCATAGCCCGGTGCCGCGCGCGGATCGCGACGAGGAGTGGCAGGGCACCACCGTTCGCGCGATCTGCCTCCCAGGGCGCGACGGAGCGACGCCCGCGGAGTGGCGCGAGGCGGGCGTCCTCTCAGCGGCCGTCGGCCGGGTTCTACGCCGGCCGCAGGGCGCGGGCGACCTCGAGGACTTCCTCAAGGCCCAGGACCCCGGCCGCGACCTCCCGGAGCCGTTCGTCCCGGTCCACCGGACCATCCTGATCCCGCCCTGGCCGGACCTATTGACGCTGCCGACGCGCTCCCGGCGCGTCGCGGCCGCAGTCGGCGCCTGGTGGGACCGCCGATGGGAGAAACACGGAGGGTCGTCGACCGGGTTCAGGCTCGCCCGCCTCGACCCGAGACTCAGCACCGCCGACCACTACCAGAAGCTCGCGTGGCGCCTCCAGGAGTGCCGCAGACGGCTCACCGACGCCGACCTGCTGCTGAGGCTCCGCACGGCGTTCCCTCCTGATGCCTGACGGAGCGGCGCAGGAATCGAACCTACCGATCGTGGGGCTGCCACGACCTGCCGGTTTTGAAGACCGGATGGGGCACCAGCCCCGTGCCGCTCCAGCACGACAAGCTAGGCCGCGAGGGCGACCTCCGCCTCGACGGGTGCCGGGAAGGCGATGACGTCGGCGGTGGGGGCGTAGCGCTCGCCGTGGCCTCGCCGACGGGCGAGGGCGGCGAGCGGGGCCATGAGCGCGCGGACGATGGCCGCGGGCGGGAACGGGGCGCGGACCTCGCGGCGGAAGCGGTCGACGAACAGCGCGAGGTGGAGCGGCTTGGGCATCCCCTTGCTCGGGGTGCACATGGGCGCCGGGGCCGTGGCCGTCGGGTGCCAGCTCGAGCTCGATCTCGAGCTTCTTGCCGGCGGTGTCGCGGGACGTCACCGCCGCCAGGACGGTCATGACGCCGAGCGCCATCAGGCCGTCGCCCGAGCTGCCGCCGATCCAGAACGCAGCGAACATGATCAGGCCCAGGGACACCGAGAAGCCCGGCATCCACCAGCGGCTATTCGCTGTCGTTCGCATGGAAAGGGCGTGTCGCGCTCCTTCTCGATCGAGTTGATCGTCTGGCGGGACACGTCCATCGCCTCCCCGAGCTGGTGCGTGCGGAATGAGAAGATCTGCCGATGCGCCGAAGCCGCGCCCTGGCGATGCATGCCGCGGTGTCGGGCTTCCTCGGCTTAACGGTCACGGCGCTGTGGGCGCTGACCGGCGGCAGCTTCTGGCCGATCTGGGTCTGGTACGGCCTGGCGATCCCGCTCGCGCTGCACGGCGTGCTTCGCCTGGCAGCGCGCGCTCCACGTGGCCGATGGCGCCCTGTCGCGTTCCACGGGGCGCTCGTAGGGTGGGTGAGCGCGACGCTGCTCGTCACCTGGGCGATGGCGGGCAGCGACGAGCTGTGGCCGCGGATCCCGGTCTTCTGCCTGGCCATGCTGCTCGGCCTCCACGCCGTGATCGTCGCCCTGAGACCCGATGACCACGAGCTGACCGAGCGGGTCGACGAGCTCACCCGCACCCGCCGCGGCGCCCTCGACGTCCAGGCGCACGAGCTGCGCCGGATCGAGCGCGACCTGCACGACGGCGCCCAGGCGCGGCTGGTGGCGCTGACCATGCAGCTCGGTCGCGCCGAGGCGCGCCTGGAGGAGCACCCCGAGGCCGCCGAGCTGGTCCGCGAGGCACGCGGTGAGGCGAGCGCCGCCATCGCCGAGCTGCGCGACCTCGCCCGCGGCATCGCTCCGCCGGTCCTCGCCGACCGGGGCCTGCCCGCCGCCGTCGAGGCCCTCGGCGCCCGCGCGCCGATCCGGACGACGGTCAGCGCGACCGTCAACCGCAGGCCACCGCCCGTGGTGGAGACCGCGGCCTACTTCGTCGTCGCCGAGTCGCTGACCAACGCGGCGAAGCACGCCGGGGCCGGAGCGGTCGCGCGCGTGAGCGTGGCCGACCTCGACGGCCGGCTCGAGATCGAGGTGGCGGACGACGGAGCCGGAGGCGCCGACGCCGCCGGCAGCGGCCTGACCGGGCTGCGCCACCGGGTCGAGGCGCTCGACGGGACGCTCACGGTGTCTCCGGGCGCCGATGGCGGCACGACGATTCGCGCGTCGTTCCCGCTCTGACGGCGCCGGCGAACGTCAACGGCGGCTGGGTAGGGAGGGTGAGGGTCCGGCCGCGCGGTTGGGGCTGCTCGCGGTCGCATAGCGACCATTTCCAGCCCCAGGACCGCCCCCGGCACCCCGGACCCTCCCTCAATGCCGCCGTTGAAGTTCGCTCGAAGGGCTACGGCAGCCCGTGCTCGAGCGCGCCCTTGACGCTCGCGTCGAGCGCGTTGAGCCGATGCAAGGCCAAAGCCTCCGGCGAACCGAAGCGGCGTCCCGGGGCGGCGTCGGCGCCGTGGTGGCAGAGGACGCAGTGGAGCAGCGCGAGCCGGCGCTCGGCGTCGAGGGCGCCCATCCGCTCCTCCAGCAGCTGCTGCCCCAGGACCAGGTGGCCGAGCAGGCGCCCCTCCTCGGAGAGCTCGATCGCCGCGCCGTAGACGAACTCGCGCGTCTTCCCGAGATCGTGCACCAGCGCGGCGCAGAGCAGGAGATCGGAGTTCAGCCGCGGGTGCAGCACGGCCGCCTCGAGCGCGAGCGTGCCAACCGCGACGGTGTGCTCGAGCAGCCCGCCGAGGTACGCGTGGTGCCCGCCTCGCGTGCACGGCGCGCGCCGCCACTCCGCGCGCAAGGCCGCGTCGCCGAGCAGCCCTTCGAGCAGTGCCGAGTACCCGGGGTCGTGGACCTCGCGGGCGAGGTGCTCCAGGAAGCCGTCGAGCTCGTCGAGGTCGCGGTACGCGACGGGGAGGAACTCGGCCGGGTCGGCGGCGGACGCGCGCGCGATCGCCTGGACCTCGACCTGGAGCTCGTCGCGGAAGCGCTCGACCCGCCCGCGCACGTGCACGAGATCGCCTCGCTCGAACCGCCCCGCGAGCAGGTCCGCGTCCCGGAACGCCCGCGCCTGGATCACGCCCGTGCGGTCCCGCAGCTCGAGCGCCAGGTACGGCTGCCCGGAGCGCGCCTGGAGGCGATCCTTGCGCGCGCATGCGAAGACCGCGTCGACGGCGTCGCCGGCCCGTAACGTCGCGATCGTGGGCGCGTCTGCGCTCAGCATGACGTCGATGATGGCCACCGCCCCGGACGGCGAGTCGCTACGGTGGATCGATGCAGCCTTTGCGCTGGGAACGCCGTCCCGACGGCCTGCGGGCACCGGCCCTGGTCTGCGCGTTCAAGGGCTGGAACGACGCCGGCGAGGCGGCCACCTCGGCGGTCGCGTTCATGGGCGCCGCACTCGACGCCTCGCGGTTCGCGACGATCGACGCAGAGGAGTACGTCGACTTCCAGGCGACCCGCCCGCTCGTCAAGCTCGTCGACGGTCGCACGCGCAAGGTCGAGTGGCCGGAGTGGGAGATCTACGAGGCCCGGGTGCCGCTCGCGCCGCGCGATCTCGTGATCCTCACGGGGCCGGAGCCGTCCTACCGCTGGCGTGACTTCTGCGGCCGCGTCGTCGAGCTCGCCGAGGCGCTCGGCGTCCAGCTCGTCGTGACGCTCGGCGCGCTGCTCGCCGACGTGCCGCACTCGCGGCCCGTGTCGGTCAGCGCGTACGCGTCGGACCCCGCGCTCGTCGAGCGCCTGAGCCTCCAGGCGCCGACCTACGAAGGCCCGACGGGGATCGTCGGCGTGCTCCAGTCGGCGTGCGCCGAGGCCGGGATGCCCGCCGCGTCGCTGTGGGCCGCCGTGCCGCACTACGTCGCCGTCGCGCCGAACCCGAAGGGCGCCCTCGCCATCCTGCGCCGGCTCGAGAGCCTGGTCGGCGTGACCGTCGACGCCAGCGACCTCGAGACCGCGGCGGTCGACTACGAGCGCCAGGTCTCCCGCGCCGTCGAGCTCGACCCCGAGGTGCAGGCGTTCGTGGAGCGGCTCGAGCGCGCCGCCGACGCCGAGGAGTCCCCCACCGACCTCTCCCAGATCCCGTCCGGCGACGTCCTCGCCCGCGAGTTCCAGCGCTTCCTCAAGCAGCGCGGAATGTAACGTCGCACGTCCCGTCCGAGCTTGCGAGGACGGGCGGGCGAAATCTATTTCTCGGCGGCCGGGCAGGCGATCCGGTAATCGCACATCGAGCACGCCGCGTAGCTCGGCGTGGGCTCGAAGCCCTGGGAGAGGATCCCGTCGGCGACCGCGAAGACGGTCTCGGTGATCCAGTCGCGATCCTCCTCGGAGCGCGGCACCGGCACCTTCTCGTCGTCGAGCACGTAGTAGTAGGCCTGCTGGGCGGCCTCGAGCTCCCACGCCTCGCGCGCGCCCACCGCGTACAGCGAGAGCTGCACGTCATCGCGCAGCTGGGCGGCGCTCTTCGGGCGGCCGGTCTTGTAGTCGATCAGCTCGTAGCCGCCGGCCGGGAGCTTGTCCACCCGGTCGACCCTGCCGCGCAGCAGGTGCGGCCCGATCCGGAACGCGAACGAGCGCTCGAACCAGACGGGCTCGGCGTCGTCGTCACGGAAGCGGTCGTGGTAGCGGACGAGCGCCTGGGTCGCCTTCGCGCGGAACTGGCGTTCCTCCTCGGAGTCCCCGAACCCGCCGCGGCGCCAGCCCGCGTCGAGCAGGTTGAGCAGGACCGGCAGGCCGCCGGTCTCCGCCCCGTGGTAGCGCTCGAGCACCTGGTGGACGAGGATCCCGAAGCGCTGGTTCATCGTCGGCTCGCTCGGGATCCGGAAGACCCGCGCGAACTTGTACTTGAGCGGGCACGTCCGGTACGTCTCGATGTCCGACGCGCTCAGCGCGAGCCCCTCGCCTCGGCGCGGCAGGAACGACTCGAGCGACGGCTCGGTGCGCTGCGCGACCGCACGCGCCCGCAGCTTCTCGTCGCGCTCGGCGTCGAGCAGGTACTCGTCCAGCGCCGACGTCTCGAAGATCTCGCGCTGCTCGGCGGTCGCCGCCTGGAGGAGCCGGGCGTTGACCTCGGGCAGGAGGTCGCCGACCTCTTGCTCGCCCGCGCGCGTGCGCTCGAGCAGGGCCGCGAGCTTGATCAGCTCGAGATAGCGGACCACGGCGTGCGAGACGTCGAGCTCGGTGTCGAACCGCATCTCCCCGAGCCGGCCGCCGACCTGGGCGACCGTGGTGAGCAGCTCGTCGCGCAGTATCCGGAACGTCGACTGGAGGGTCTCGGCCGGCCCGAACAGCTCCTCCTCGCGCTCCTCCCACTCGCCGCCCACCGCCGCCCGCGCCTCCTCGGCGAACGGCGACGGATGCTGCGGCGCCCCCCGCTCGCTCTCCGCCGGGAAGGCCAGCACGAGCCGCCGCCGCGCGCGGGTCATGGCGACGTGCAGGAGGCGGCGCATCTGGGCGACGTGCACCGCCTTGCTGTCGGGCGGCAGCGACTCCTTGATCAGCGGGTCCGGGATCGGCTCGAGCGGTCGCCGGCGCGGGCCCGGCATGCGCGCGGCCATCAGCCCGAGCACGTACACGTGGTCGAACTCGAGCCCCTTGGCCGCCTGCATAGACATCACCCGCACGCCGTGCGGGTGCTCGCCGCTCTCCGCCTCCTCCTCGCGCAGCCCGGCCTCGGCCACGGCGGCGATCGCGCGCGCGAAGTCGCGCGCGGTGGCCTGCGGGGTGCGGTGCACGTAGTCGGCCGCCAGGCCGGCGAAGCGGGCGAGGTTCTGGAGGCGCTCGACGACCTCCGTCGAGGCGGCGAACAGCAGCTGCCGGCGCAGGCCGAGCCGCTCGACCAGCCGATGCACGTAGAGGTCCGGCCGCGTGGAGTCGATCGCCGCGGCCGCGGCGCGGTGGAGCTTGAGGAAGTGGCCGATGCGGTCGCGCGCCTCGGGTGGGATCTGGGGCGACTCGAGCGCGGCGCCCAGCGCCGCCACCATGTCCAGCTTGCGCCGGCGCGCGATCTGCGTGACGCGCGCGAGGTCGATCGCCCGCAGCTCCACCGGCGGCCGCGCCAGCGCGCGCACGACGGCGCCCGCGTCCCCGGGATCGACGAGGAGCCGCAGCCAGGCCAGCAGGTCGCGCACCTCCGCGCGCTGGAAGAAGGCGGCGGCGCCAGTCAGCCGGTACGGCACGGCGCGCTCCTCGAACGCGACGGCCACCGCCTGCCCCTCGCCGCGCACCGAGCGCACGAGCACGCAGACGTCCTCGGGCGCCACGTCCTCGCGCGCGATCAGCCGTTCGACCTCGGCGGCCACCGCCTGCGCCTGCGCGCGCTCGGACGCGCAGCGCCAGAACGCCACGTCGCCGCCCGGCTCCCCCTCGAGCGCCTTCTCCAGCCGCCCGGGGGCCGGCTCGGCCACCGCCCGGGCGGCGCGCAGGATGCGCTCGCCAGACCGGAACGAGCGCTCGAGCCGCACCACCGTCGCGGCCGGCCACTCGGCCCGGAAGTCCTGCACGTTCTTGGTGGCGGCGCCGCGGAAGCGGCGGATCGACTGGTCGTCGTCGGCCGCCGCCGTGATGCCGCCGTGGGCGGCGAGCAGTCGCAGCAGGAGGCCCTGGGAGAAGCTCGCGTCCTGGAGCTCGTCGACCAGCACGTGGCGATGGCGGCGCGCGAGGCGCTCGCGCACCTGCGGCCGGGTCCGCAGCAGCCGGAACGCGTGCAGCACGAGGTCGCCCGTGTCGAGCGACCCCGACTCGGCGAGCAGCCGCTCGTGCTCGGCGTACAGGCGGGCGAACTCGCGCTCGCGCAGCTCCTCCTCACGCAGCGTGTCGGCCCACGCCGCGTAGTCGTCGGCCGTCACCAGCTCGTCCTTCAGGCGGTCGATCCGCCCGACGATGGCGCCCAGCGCGGCGCTCGGATTTCCACGCAGGTCGTGGTGGCGGAGCGGCAGCTCGTCCATCCGCTCGAGCAGCATCGCGAGCCGGTCCCCGGCGCTGACCGGCGTCGCGAAGGGGTCGAGCCCGGCCTCGAGCGCCTCGTCGCGCAGCAGCCGGGCGCAGAAGCTCTCCATCGTCGTGACCGCCAGCTCGTCGTACGCGCCCGCGAGCCGGTCCTCGAGCCGCTCGCGCATCGCGTCGGCCGCCGACCCATCCAGGCACAGCACGAGCAGCGAGTCGGGCGCGTCCCCCGCGAGGTGGAGGAAGCGCTCCTCGAGCACGGTCGTCTTGCCCGTGCCGGCGCCGCCGAGCACGAGCAGCGGGCCGCCGGAGTGCTCCACGGCGGCGCGCTGGGCCGAGCTCAGCCTGGATCCGCTGATAATCGTGGATGCCTCGGCGCCGTGGGCCGAGTCAGGGTCGATCGGCCGCGTATCCATGTGGTGGGCCACCTGGTTCGCGGCCGAGCGGCACTGGCGACCGGCCATGGTGGCGAGGCGCCGCGAGAATCGGCGGATCCGGGCTCGGCACGGACACCCCCGTAGGATAGGCCGGGGATGAGCCCCGCTTCGAGCCCTGACTGGCTGGGCGCGTCGCGGCGGTCGGCCGCGGCGCTGCGGGTCATGCTCTCCGAGCGGGTCACGATCGCCGAGCGGGTGGTCGAGACCGGCACGCGCGGTGAGGGCGGCGACCGCACGCTCGAGATCGACGCGCTCGCCGAGGCCGTCGTGCTCGGGGAGCTCGAGGCGCTGCACCGGGCCGGCGCGCGGTTCACGGTGCTCAGCGAGGAGCGGGGGACCGTCGACTTCGGCGGCGACGGCACGCTCGTCGTGGTCGACCCGATCGACGGCTCGCTGAACGCCAAGCGCGGGCTGCCCCACCACTGCGTCTCGATCGCGGTCGCCGAGGGCCCGACGATGGCCGACGTGACGTTCGGCTTTGTGCAGGACTTCGGCCCCGACGAGGAGTGGGTCGCGTGGCTCGGGCGCGGGGCGACGCTCAACGGCCAGCCGCTCGACCCGAGCGTGGGCGAGCGCCGCTGGGAGCGCGACGGGCTGCTCGAGGTGGTGGGGTTCGAGTCGGCCGACCCGCGCTGGGTGCTCCAGTCGGCGGAGGCGCTGGTGGGCGTCGCGCATCGCCTGCGGGCGATCGGCACGATCGCGGCGGCGCTCTGTCAGGTGGCCGCCGGGCGCTTCGACGGGATGCTCACGCTGAAGGGCTGCCGCGCGGTCGACGCCGCCGCAGCCCAGCTGATCGTCCGCGAGGCGGGCGGGGTCGTGGCCTTCACGAAGTTCGCAGATCCGCTCGCCGCGCCGCTGGACCTGCTCCCGCACTCGCCGGTCGTCGCCGCGCGCACCGAGGCGGCGCTGCAGGAGCTGGCCGCCGTGCCCGCAGTCTAAGGGCCTGTCCAAGAACCCCGCCGCGCCCAGCGCGGGGCCGGATCTTCTTGGACAGACCCTGACCCTGCCACCATGGGGCTGGTGATCGACTGGAGCCTCGCCGGGCAGGTGGCACGTGGCATCGCCGGCCTTCAGCCCGCGGGCGAGCCCGAGCCGTTCGAGGCCGTCTCCGGCCCGGCGGCCGAGAGCGAGCGGCTCGTGACCGCCTACACCGGGCTGGTCCCCACCTCGCCGCTCCCGCCCCCGGAGGCGGTGGGTCGGAGCGAATGGATCGAGGCCAACCTCGGCTCCCTGAGCGGCGTGCTCGACCCCATGGCCGGGCGGCTCAGCTCCCGGCTCGGCCCCATGGGCGGCGCCGCGGGCAAGCTCCTGGCGCTGGAGGCCGGAGCGATCTCGGGCTTCCTCGCCGGGCGCGTGCTCGGCCAGTACGAGTTCGCTCCGCTCGACCCGGCCGGCCCGGCACGGCTGCTGTTCGTGGCCCCCAACCTCGGGCACGCGGTCACGACGCTCGACGCCGAGGCCGACCAGCTCCTGCGCTGGGTCGCTCTGCACGAGACGACCCACGCGCTCCAGTTCGGTGCCGTGCCCTGGCTCCGCGAGCACCTCGCCGGGCTGATCGGCGAGATGCTGACCGCGCTCGACCTCGATCCGCGCGGCCTGCTGCGCCTCCCCGACCCGTCGGACCTGCGCGGGCTGGTGGAGCGCGTGCGCCGCGACGGGTTCGCCTTCCTGGCCGTAGGCCCCGAGCGCCGGCACCTGCTCGAGGGCGCGCAGGCCTTCATGGCCCTGATCGAGGGCTATGCCGAGCACGTGATGGACGCGGTCGGCGCCGGCCTGCTCGACGACCTCGACGCCATGCGGGCCGCGATGACGCGCCGCCGGACCGAGCGCTCAGGTCTGCTGCGGGTGCTGGAGAAGCTGATCGGGCTCGACCTCAAGCTACGCCAGTACGAGCAGGGCAAGGCGTTCTGCGACGCGGTGGTGGCCCGCGGCGGCGTCGAGGCGCTGAACCGGGCGTGGGCAAGCCCGGACTCGCTGCCGTCGTTCGGCGAGCTCGACGATCCGGACGCCTGGCTGGCACGGACCGAGCGGCGCGAGCTGGGTCGCGGCGCCGCTTAGAGCGCGCCACTGTGTGCGGTTCCTCACACGAACCCGTGTTCGTCCTGTAACGGCGCCCTCGAAGCGGTTTACAAACAAGTGTTCGCTGGTATGGTCACCGCGAACAGACTGAGAATTCCTTGACGAGGCCAACGCAAAGGGGCTGATTTCAGCTATGGCCGAGAACACCAGCACCACCACGAACACCACCACCGGGTCGACCCGCAAGCCGGCTGCTCGCAAGAGCACGGCCCGCAAGCGGACGCCCACTCGTTCGACCGCCAACCGCTCGACCGCCCGTCGCAGCACGGCGACCAAGTCGCCGAGCAAGTCGACCGGTCGTCGCGCGCGCACCGTCGCTCGCAACGAGACCCGCGACGCCGCCCAGGCGCAGGCCCGGGCCGCCCGCACGACCGCCGCGCAGGGCCGCAACGTCGCCGAGCGCGCCGCGTTCGCGTACATCGGCGCCACGCTCGAGGCGCGTGACCGTGTCTTCGACCTCGTCGGCCGCTTCGGCTCGCTGCCGTCCGCGGAGCGCGAGGTCAAGAAGTTCGAGCGCCGCGGCGAGCGCGACGTCAAGAAGGCCCGCACGCGCGTCGAGCGCCTCGTGCGCACCCGCCGCCGTGACGCGGAGCGCCTCGTGCGCCGCAACCAGCGCGTCGTGCAGCGCGAGGTCGGGGCTGCGGAGCGCCAGGCGGACCGACGCTCTAACATCGTCACTGCGCGGATCGCGAACGTGTCGAACCGCGTGGAGGACGCAGCGCAGCTCGGTGTCGCCACCGGGTCGCGCATCGCCTCCGTCGCTCGGGAGCGCGTCAGCGCCCTCGTGTAGCTAACCAGTTTCCCCCGGTGCCGCGGAGGAGCGGCCATCCGGGTAAGCCTGCCGGCCTCATATCTCGCCGGCGGGATTCGTCGGCCTCATACCTCGCCGGCGGATGTAGCACCTCTCCTCCCTCAACCGTCGGCCCGCCTCTGTGCGGGCCGTCGGTCTTTAAGGCTCTCTCAGCCGGCTCTCATCTGAGCGGCGATCATTCAGCCATGCGCCTGCTCGTGGTCGAGGACGACGTCCGCATGGCGGCGGCGCTGCTACGCGGGCTGCGCTACGAGGGCGTGATCGCCGACGTGGCCACGGGAGGAACGCAGGCACTGGGCATGGCACGGGCGACGGAGTACGACGCCGTGGTGCTCGACGTCATGCTCCCGGATCTCGACGGCTTCGAGACCTGCCGCCGCCTGCGGGAGGAGGGCATGTGGGCCCCGATCATGATGCTCACGGCCCGCGACGCCGTCGAGGACCGCGTGCGCGGGCTCGACCAGGGCGCCGACGACTACCTCACGAAGCCGTTCTCGCTCGCCGAGCTGCTCGCTCGCCTGCGCGCGCTCGTGCGCCGGGGGCCCGTCGAGCGCCCGGTCGTCTACCAGGTCGGGGACCTGCGCCTCGATCCGGCCACGCGGCAGGTCTGGCGGGGCGAGGCAGAGATCGCGCTCTCGGCCCGTGAGTTCGCGCTCCTGGAGACCTTCATGCGGCGCCCAGGGCAGGTGCTGAGCCAGATGCAGCTGCTCGACGCCGCCTGGGACCTCGGCTACGAGCAGCGCTCGAACGTCGTCGAGGTCTACGTGCGCTACCTGCGCGAGAAGATCGACCGTCCCTTCGGCGTCGCGTCGATCGAGACCGTGCGCGGCGTCGGATACCGGTTGCGCAGGTGAGCCGGCTCCCCATCCGCCTGCGGTTGACGCTGGCCTTCGCCGCCGCCACGTTGCTCGTGCTGGCCGCTGCCGGGACGTTCGTCTACGTCGAGGTCCGGGACGAGCTCGGCGAGCAGATCCTCGCGCAGGACGACCGCGACGACGTGCTCACCGGCCTGATCACGACGTTCGTCATCGCCGGCCCGGTGGCCGTGCTGCTCGCGTCGCTGCTCGGCTATCTGCTGGCCGGGGTCGCGCTGAAGCCGGTCGAGGCGATGCGCGCCCGTGCCGCCGAGGTGTCGCTCGCGGCGGGCGGGGACCGCTTGCCGCTGCCGGCCGCCCGGGACGAGATCCGGCGGCTGGGCGAGACGCTCAACGACATGCTCGACCGGCTGAGCCGCTCGTTCGAGCGCGAGCGCCGCTTCGTCGCCGACGCGAGTCACGAGCTGCGCACGCCGGTCGCCGTGCTCAAGACCGAGCTCGAGGGCGCGCTGCGGGCGGGCGAGCATGCCCCCGAGGTGCGGACCGCGCTCGTCGCCGCCGTGGAGGAGTGCGACCACCTTGCTCAGCTGGCGGAGGACCTGCTGGTGCTCGCGCGCGCCGGTGAGGGGCGGCTGCCGGTGCGCCCCGAGCCGCTCGCCGTCGCGGCGCTGCTCGAGGGCGTGCGCGACCGCTTCACGGATCGCGCCGGCCAGCGCGGACGCGACATCCGCGTCGCGGCGGCGGGCGACCTCGAGGTCGCCGCCGACCCGCTGCGGCTGCGCCAGGCGCTCGGCAACCTCGTCGACAACGCGCTGCGCCACGGCGCGGGCGCGGTGACGCTGGGCGCGCGGCCGGCGGACGAGGGCGCGCTGCTGTGGGTGCGCGACGAGGGCGCGGGGGTGCGCGACCCGGCCCTGTTCGAGCGCTTCGCGACCGGCGACGCCGCACGGTCGCGCAGCGAGGCCGGTGCGGGCGGCGCGGGCGACCCCGTCGGCCGGGGCGGCGGCGGCACCGGCCT
>DASTIC010000028.1:0-28597 GCA_035717845.1 Solirubrobacteraceae bacterium | reverse complement strand
CCGAAGAGCGTCGACACGTAGCCGTGCTGCTCGGCCTGCTCGACCGCGTCCTTCATGAACTGCGCCACGGCCGGGAACCGCTCCAGGTAGCGGTCGATGAACTCCTGCGCCTCCTCCTGCGGGATCTGGAGGCGGTCGGCGAGCCCGTAGGCGCTGAGGCCGTAGACGATCCCGTAGTTGACCATCTTGGCCTTCGAGCGCATGCCGTGGTCGAGCTGCTCGGGCGGGACCTCGAACACCTTCGACGCGGTCTCGGTGTGGACGTCCTCGCCGCGCAGGAAGATGTCGCGCAGCACCTGCTCGTCGGCGATGTGCGCGAGCACCCGCAGCTCGACCTGCTCGTAGTCGACCGACGTGAGCACGTTCCCCGGCTCGGCCACGAAGCACTCGCGGATCACGCGCCCCGTCTCCGTGCGGATCGGGATGTTCTGGAGGTTCGGGTTGATCGAGGCGAGGCGGCCCGTCGCCGCATTGGTCTGGAGGAACGTGGTGTGGAGGCGCCCGTCCTCGCCGATCCACGCCGGCAGCGCGTCGAGGTAGGTCTGGACCAGCTTGGTCAGCTCCCGCCAGCGCTCGATCTTGGGGATGATCGGGTGCTCGTCGCGGATCGCCTGGAGCACGCGGGCGTCGGTCGAGAAGCCGGTCTTGCCGCGCCGCTTGCGGGACAGCCCGAGCCGCACGAAGAGGACGTCGGCGAGCTGCTGCGGCGAGCCGATCATGAACTCCTCGCCCGCGAGCTCCCAGATCTCGCGCTCGAGCTCGTCCGCGTCCGTGCGGATGCGACTGGCGGCGTCCTCCAGGCGCCGGGTGTCGAGCTTGATGCCGACCTTCTCGGTCTCGCGCAGCACGTGCACGAGCGGCAGCTCGATGGCGGTCAGCAGGTCGGTCAGCCCGCGCTCGTCGAGCTGGGTGCGCTGGAGGGCGGCGAGATCGTGCACGAGCACGGCGCGGGCGGCGTTCTCGTCGTCGGCGGTGACCGCCAGGCCGCGCTCCTCGGCCAGCTCGTCGAGCGGGAAGCCGCGGCGAGCCGGGTCGAGCAGGTAGGCGCCGATCTGGGTGTCGAAGACGAGGTTCGCGGGCACGTCGCCGAGCGCTTTGGCGTCGTGCGCGACCACCGGGCGGTCGCCGGCCGCGCGCACCAGCTCGGCGGGGTCGTCGAGCTCGCCGGCCAGCGCGACCGAGCCGCCGGCGTAGGCGCCGAACCGCCAGCGCGGCTCGCGCGGCAGCAGCTCTCCCTCCGGCACCTCGGGGGCCTCGGCGATCAGGATCAGCTCGTCGCCGTCGAGGGTCGCGACGTCGGCCGGCACGGCGTTCGCCCTGACCGGCACGGTCCGCGCCTCGAGCGCCTCGGGGCGCGGGATCGCCTCCATCTCGGCGACCGCGAGCGCCTCCTCCAGCCGCCGCAGGGGGTCGCGCAGCTCCCACTCGCGGAAGACCGCGCGCAGGTTCGCGCGGTCGGGGGAGCGCGTCAGCTCGGCTTCGAGGTCGAGGTCGATCGGGACGTCGCGCACCATCGTTGCCAGCTGCTTCGAGAGCCGCGCCGCGTCGGCGTGCTCGACCAGGTTCTGCTTGCGCTTGGCGCCCGAGATCTCGTCGACGCTGCCGAGCACGGTGTCGAGGTCGCCGAAGCGCTGGAGCAGCTCGGACGCCGTCTTGTCGCCGATCCCGGGGACGCCCGGGATGTTGTCCGACGTGTCGCCCTTGAGGCCGATGAAGTCCGGGATCAGCTCCGGCGGGATGCCGTAGCGGTCGATCACGCCCTGCCGGTCGTAGACCTTGGTGTCGGTGATCCCCCGCGAGGTGGTCATGATCCGCACGCCGTCGGTGACGAGCTGGTAGGCGTCGCGGTCGCCGGTGACCACCATCACCGGGATGCCGCGATTGCGCGCCTGGTCGACGAGCGCGGCGATCACGTCATCGGCCTCGAAGCCCTCGACCGAGATGTTGCGATAGCCGAACGCCTCCACCAGCGGGCGCAGGTGCGGCCACTGGAGCTTGAGCAGGTCGGGGCGGCTCGAGCGCTGCGCCTTGTAGTCGGCCGACAGCTCCTTGCGGCCCGACATCCCGGCGTCCCAGACCACGACGGTCGGCACTTCGCCGTAGTCGGTGAGGATCTTGACGAGCATCGAGGCGAACCCGAAGATCGCGTTCGTCGGCCGCCCGTCGGAGGTCGCGATCGACTCGGGGAGCGCGAAGAACGCGCGATAGGCGAGCGAGTTCCCGTCGATGAGGAACAGCTCGCGGGGCGCGTCTCCGTCGGTTCTCGGCATGACGCGAAAAGGCTAGTAGCCGAGGCGTGACCCGTGGGCTCGCGGCACGAACTGCGCCGCTATGCTGGCGAGTCCATGCCGCCCGACGAGCCCAAGGCCGCCGAAGGCAACGGCGATCCCGCCCCCGCGGTCCCGGAGGCGCCGGCCACCGAGACCCCGGAGGCCACGGCGGAGGCGCCGGCCCCCGAGACGTCCGAGGTGCCCGAGCCTCAGGCACCACCAGCCGCCGAGGCTCCGGCCGCCGAGCCGTCCGAACCTCAAGCGCCACCGGCCGCTGAAGAGCCGGCCGCCGAGCCGCAGCAGACCGCTTCGGAAGCGCCCGCGGCCGAGCCGCCCGCGCGGCCGGATCGTGGCGGGAAGGGGGAGCGGCCCCGTCGCCGGCGGCGGCTGACCGCGGCCGAGCGGCACCGGCGCACGTTCTTCGCGAAGCTCACCGAGCTGCGCAAGCAGGAGCAGGCGGCGGTCGAGGCCAACGAGCTCGAGCCTGAGCCCGCCGCCGCTGAGGAGCCCGCGGCCGAGGCGCCCGCCGAGGGGGCGCCCGCCCAGGAGGCGCCCGCCACCCCGGCACCGCAGCCCAGCGCCGGTGCGCCCGCGACGTCGCCGAGCCGCTCGGCCCGCGCGCAGGCCCGCCTCGTGGCCGCGATCGAGCGCGTCGGCGGCGCCGAATCCGTCCGCGAGGCCCTCCAGCCCAAGCGCCGCGACGACGGCGAGACCATGAAGTGGTCCTCGGTGTGCGCCGAGCAGGCCGCCGGCCACAAGCCCGGCGATCCCGTCTTCACCGCCTGGGTCCGCCTGGCGGCGACACCCGTGCGCGACGTCAAGGCGATCGTCAACCCCCGCGCCTCCGGCGACGACCGCCGCGGCGGTCGCGGAGGCGGCGGTCGCGGGCGCCGCTCCGACCGCCCGGGAGGAGGAGGCGGCGGCTACCGCGGCGATCGAGGCGACCGCGACCGCGGCCGGCCCGCGCGCCGTGAGGAGCTCGAGGAGCACGGCCGGGACGGTGCGTTCCGCTCCTCCGTCCGCATCGTCCACGTGGACAGCGAGGGCCAGCGCAAGGACCGCGACGACGAGCGCCGCGCGGAGCGCGAGGCCAAGCGCCAGGCTGAGGCCGAGCGCCTCGCCAAGCTCGGCTACTAGCTCCGCTCACAGCACGCGAGGCCGAAGTGATTGAATCACTGGATGGCTTCGTCACCCGTCGCCGAGGCGATCGACGCCACGCTGTGGATCGACACGCACGAGCACCTCGTCGAAGAGCGGCGGCGTCTCGGCCCGGGCCCGTACGTGTTCAGCGACGTCTGGGACGACCCGGTCTGCATCGGCGGCGACTGGACGGCGCTGCTCGGTCACTACGCCATCGACGACCTCGTGAGCGCAGGGCTGCCGCCGGGTGAAGCGCACCGGTTCATCTGGGGCGACGGCGAGCCGCTCGCCAAGTGGGACGCCGTCGAACGCTTTGTGGCCGCCGCGCGCAACACCGGCTTCCTCCGCGCGGTCGACGTCGCCACCGAGCGCCTCTTCGGGGTCCGCCTGGCTCGCGACACCTGCGAGGCCATCGATGCCGCCTGCCGGGCGCTGCGCGAACCGGGCTGGTATGCCCGCGTGCTGGCGGAGGCCGGCGTCGAGCGGTGCCAGGTGAACTCGCTGGAGGACGACCCCTTCTGCGAGACCGAGCAACCCGAGCTGCTTGAGCAGGACATCTCGCTGTACCCGCTCGTCGCGGGCACCGCTCCGGCGACTGAGGGCGCGAGCGGCATCGAGGTCGCCGAACTCGACGACTACCTCGACGTCGTCGAGTGGTGCTTCGAGCGCTTCGCGCGGCATGCCGTCGCCGTGAAGCTCGCCTGGGCGTACTTCCGGCCGCTCGACCTCGCGACCCGGCACGGCCTGCCGTTCAAGCTGCACCTCGGCCACCTCGCCGGCACGGGCCGGCCGGAGCTGCGCTGGGTTCCCGGTCATGTGGCCGATGTCATCCCGCTCATGTGGCCGATGTCATCCCGCTCGTCCAGGCCCACCCGCGCACGACGTTCGTGCTGATGCGTGCCGCCTGGCCGCAACAGGAGCAGCTCCTATCGGTCGCCAAGCACCTGCCGAACGTCGCCGTGGATCTGTGCTGGGCCTGGTCGCTCGCGCCGCGCTCGACGACCGACTTCGTGCAGCGCTTCCTGACCACGGTCCCCGCCGGCAAGCTTCTCTGCTTCGGCGGCGACTCGATGGTCGTCGAGACCGTCGTCGGCCACGCCGTCCTCGCCGGCCGCGGCCTGGCATCCGCCCTCGACGGCCTCGTTCGCGACGGCTGGCTGTCCATGGACGGCGCGATTGAGCTCGTGCCCCGGCTCATGCGCGGCAACGCGGAGCGGATCTTCGGCTGAATCAGGGCGGCCGGTAGAGGAACACGCCGTCCATCCAGAGGCCGTCGAGCCCCAGCTCGAGGAAGGCCGTCACCGCGTCCTCGGGCGTTTCGACGATCGGCTCGCCGCGGCGGTTGAAGGAGGTGTTGAGGAGCATCGGAACGCCCGTCTCCGCGTGGAAGGCGCTGAGCTCGCCCGGTGGGATGACGCGCTGGTTGTCGTCACCGGCTGTCGCGACGGCATCGACGCCCGGCGACACGGCGCCCCCATCGCCCGCGGGATCGGCGCCGACGGCGACGCATCCACTACGTCGCCGTCGGCGAGCCGGCGCGGGCTGCGTTGACGCGCCTTCAGCAGGTCGCACTGATCACGGTGACCAGGAGTACGGAGGAGGGCGGTCGCCCACTAGCATCCAGGCCGGTCATGGCGAGCACCTCCGCACAGTTCTCGTTCGTGATGCGGGTGAGGATCGACCACCGGCCGGGGATGCTCGGCCGCGTCGCGACGGCGATCGGCGACGCGGGCGGGACGATCGGCTCGATCGACCTGATCGGCGTCGACGACGAGCACACGCTGCGCGACATGACGATCGACGCCGCCGGCACCGACCACGTGCGCGCGATCGCCGACGCCGTCGACGGCGTGTCGGGCGCCGAGGTCGTCGACACCACCGACCGCACCTTCCTGATGCACATCGGCGGCAAGATCGAGCAGCACAACAAGCACCCGCTGCGGAGCCGCGACGACCTCTCGATGGCCTACACGCCGGGCGTGGCCAGGGTCTGCACGGCGATCGCCGAGGACCGCGACAAGGCCTTCCAGTACACGATCAAGCGCAACACCGTGGCCGTCGTCTCCGACGGGAGCGCCGTGCTGGGGCTCGGCGACATCGGGCCCGAGGCGGCGATGCCGGTCATGGAGGGCAAGGCGATGCTGTTCAAGGAGTTCGGGGGCGTCGACGCGTTCCCGCTGTGCCTGAGCACCAAGGACCCGGACGAGATCGTCGCCACCGTCACCGCCGTCGCCCCCACCTTCGGCGGCATCAACCTCGAGGACATCAGCGCGCCGCGCTGCTTCGAGATCGAGGAGCGGCTCAAGCGCGAGCTCGACATCCCCGTCTTCCACGACGACCAGCACGGCACCGCGGTCGTCGTCCTCGCCGCCCTCTACAACGCGCTCAAGCTCACCGGCAAGCGGATCGAGGACCTCGACGTGCTCGTCGTGGGCCTCGGCGCCGCCGGCATCGCGGTCGCCAAGATCCTGCTCGCGGCCGGTGTGCGGCACATCATCGGCTGCGACAGCCGCGGCGCCCTCTCGACCGAGCGCGCGGACTACCAGGACGGCTCGATGCCGGCCATCAAGCGCTGGTTCGCGGAGTCGACCAACGCGGAGCGCCGCCAGGGCGGGCCGGCCGACGTGATCGACGGCGCCGACCTCTTCGTCGGCCTCTCCGGCGCGCGCGTCATGGCACCGGACGCGCTCGGCCGCATGGCCGACGACGCGATGGTGTTCGCGATGGCCAACCCGAACCCCGAGGTCACGCCCGAGGAGGCCGCGCCGTACGCGCGCATCATCGCCACCGGCCGCTCGGACTACCCGAACCAGATCAACAACGTGCTGTGCTTCCCCGGCATCTTCCGCGGCGCGCTGGACGTCCGCGCCCGCGACATCACGGAGGACATGAAGATGGCCGCCGCGCGCGGGATCGCCGCCGTCGTGCCGGAGAACGAGCTTCGCGAGGACCACATCATCCCGTCGCCGTTCAACCGCGACGTGCCCACCGCCGTGGCCCAGGCGGTCGCCGAGCAGGCCACGCGCGACGGCGCTGCCGAGGCCGACCCCGGCAGCATCGGCTACGCGCGGGCGGACACCCAGGAGTTCGGGGCGATCCGAACCTAGGGTCGTCGCGTACTCCCCGCGTGAAGACGATCACCCTCACCGGCGCCACCGGCCGCATCGGCTCCCTGCTGGTCGAGCGCCTGCTCGACCGTGGCGACGAGCTGACCGTGCTCACCCGCAACCCGGCCAAGGCGCGTGACACGCTCGGCGCGCGCGTGAGCGCCGTCGAGTGGGACCCGGGTGCCGGCCCGGCCCCCGCCGGCGCGCTCGCCGGCCGCGACGCGGTCGTGCACCTCGCGGGCGAGGACATCGCCCAGCGCTGGAGCGACGCGACGCTGCGCCGCATCAAGGACTCCCGCGAGCAGGGCACGCGCAACCTGGTCGCCGGCCTGCGGGCCGCCGATCCCCGCCCCGCCGCGCTCGTGTCGTCCTCAGCGGTCGGCTACTACGGGAACCGCCCCGAGCCGGTCGACGAGGACACCGCGCCCGGCGACGACGTGCTGGCCGACATCTGCGTGGCGTGGGAGCGCGAGGCCGAGAAGGCCGAGGAGCTGGGACTGCGGGTCGTGCGGGTGCGCACCGGCGTCGTGCTCGACCGCCACGGCGGCGCGCTCGAGAAGATGCTGCTCCCCTTCCGCCTCGGCGTCGGCGGCCCGGTGGCGGGCGGCGACCAGCCGATTCCCTGGATCCACGTGGAGGACGTGGTGGAGATCTACGTCGCCGCGATCGACGGCGAGCACTGGACCGGCCCCGTCAACGCGACGGCCCCCAAGGCGGCCACGAACAAGGAGTTCTCGAAGGCGCTCGGCCGGGCACTGCACCGCCCCGCCATCGCTCCCGTCCCGGCCTTCGCGATCAAGGCGCTCTACGGGGGTATGGCGAAGCTCGTCGTCGAGGGCCAGAACGCGGTCCCACGCCGCACGCTGGAGCTCGGCTACCGGCACCGCCACGCGGACCTCGACGAGGCCCTGCGCTCGGCGCTGAAGGACACCTAGCTACTCGGTGGGGTGTGGTGGGTCGCCTTCTCGACGGCGGCGAGTCGCTCCTCAGTGTCCTTGCCGCGCCCGTACGGCCCGATCTTCTTCCACTTCGACTCCTGCTTCGCCGGCCAGAAGAGCCAGATGATCGGCCCGAGAACGGACAGCAGGAGCCCGAAGGCGAGCCCGAGCTTCTCGTTGTAGCCCTTGCGCTCGGCGAGGTAGGAGGCCACGATGGCCGACAGCAGCCAGAGGTAGACGAGCCAGAGCGCGGTGGTTCCGATGATGGCGATCATGTTCCGAGGTACGCCTTCTGGACTTCGGGGTTGGTGCGCAGCTTCTCCGACTCGTCGCTCATGACGACCGCGCCGGTTTCGAGCACGTAGGCGCGGCGCGAGACCCCGAGCGCGAACGTCGCGTTCTGCTCGACGAGGAGGATCGTCGTGCCCTGCTGGTTGATCTCCGCGATCGTCTCGTAGATGCGCTCGACGAGGATCGGCGCGATGCCCATCGAGGGCTCGTCGAGCAGCAGCACCTTGGGCTCGCCCATCAGCGCCCGGCCGATCGCGAGCATCTGCTGCTCGCCGCCGGACATCGTGCCCGCCTTCTGCGTCTCGCGCTCCTTGAGCCGCGGGAAGAGCTCGAAGACGCGTTCGAGGTCGGTCCTGATGCTGGCGCTGTCGCGGCGCAGGAACGCCCCGAGCTCGAGGTTCTCGCGCACGGTCATGCGCTGGAAGCACTTGCGGCCCTCGGGCGACTGGCAGATGCCGAGACGGACGATCTCCTGCGGCGGCAGCAGCGAGATCTCTTCACCGGCGAGCCGGATCGACCCCGTGCGGGGCGGTGTGAGCCCGGAGATCGAGCGCAGCGTGGTCGACTTGCCGGCCCCGTTGGAGCCGATCAGCGTCACGCACTCGCCCTCCTCGACCTGGATCGTGACGCCCTTGAGCGCCTGGATGTTGCCGTAGTAGGTGTGGATGTCCTCGACCTCGAGGTAGGCCATCAGCCGCGCTCCTTCCGCTCGGCCTCGGCCGCGACCTCCGCGGCCGCCGCCTTCCCGAGATAGGCCTCGATGACCCGCGGGTTGGTGCGGACGTCGGCCGGCGCTCCCTCGGCGATCTTCTCGCCGTGGTCGAGCACGGTGATGTGCTCGGACACGCCCATGATCACCTTCATGTCGTGCTCGATGAGCACGATCGTGACGCCCCGCTCGTCCCGCAGCTTGTGCATGAACTGCGTGAGCTCGTCCGACTCCTGCGGGTTCATCCCCGCCGTCGGCTCGTCGAGCAGCAGCACCTTCGGGTCGGACGCCAGCGCGCGGGCGATCTCGACGCGCCGCTGGTCGCCGTAGGAGAGGTTGATCGCGAGCTGGTCGTGCCAGTTCTTGCGCACGCCGACGTAGGACAGCTCCTCGGCGGCCTTCTCGCGGACCAGCCGCTCCTCCTTGCGCACCCCCGGCGTGCGGATGATCGAGCCGAAGAGCCCGGCCCGCATGCGCGAGTTCTGGCCGACCATCGCGTTCTCGACCGCGCTCATGGTGGCGAACAGGCGGATGTTCTGGAACGTCCGCGCCATCCCCGCCTTCATGATCACGTCGGGCCGGCCGCCGGTGACGTTGCGGCCGTCGAACTCGATCTTGCCGAACGTCGGCTTGTAGAAGCCCGTCAGCATGTTGAAGAACGTCGTCTTCCCGGCGCCGTTCGGCCCGATGATCGACACGATCGAGCGCTCCGGCACGCTGAAGGTGACGTCGCTGACCGCGGTCAGGCCGCCGAACTGCTTGGTGACGTTCGTGGTCTGGAGGATCGACCCGCCGTTGGTTGTCGTTGCTTCTTCGCTCATGCTCGTGCCGCGTAGACGCTTTCCTCGGTCACGTCCCCTTCCTCCGTCAGCTCCATCTTGCGCCTTCGCTCGGGCAGCAGGCCCTGAGGCCGCATGATCATCATGATCACCAGCAGGAAGCCGTAGATCCCGAAGTTGATCTCGCTGACGTCGAAGTCGAGCCCGACTTTGGACGGGACGTCGTTGAGCCGCGGGAGCAGCTCGAAGTTGATGAATGTCAGGGCGATCCCGCCCAGCACCGTCCCCCAGATCGACCCCAGGCCGCCCAGGATCACCATGCCGAGGATCAGGATCGAGAAGAAGAACTGGAACTGGTCGGCATTGACCGTGTTGTTGAACGAGCCCAGGAAGGCGCCCGACATGCCGCCGAACGCGGCACCGGTGCCGTAGGCCAGCAGCTTGGTCTTGACGGCCGGCACGCCCATCGACACGGCGGCGACCTCGTCCTCGCGCAGGGCGACCCACGCGCGGCCGAGGCGCGAGTCGCGCAGGCGGAAGTTCACGAACAGCACGATCGCCACCATCCCCAGCCCGACCCAGTACCACGGGCGCAGGTTGAGCGACGTGAAGGCGTCGACGAACGGGAGGTCGATCTTGTCGACCGGCGTGATGCCCTGGCGGCCCGCCGTGACCGTCTGGTCCGGCCCGAACGCGTTCTCGAGCGGCCCGCCGATGATCGGGATGCCGGAGAGCTTGATGTCGTCGCCGTTGACCGCGGAGCGGCCGATGATCTCGCCGAACGCGAGCGTGACGATCGCGATGTAGTCGCCGCGCAGGCGCAGCGTCGGCAGCCCGATGAGCATTCCGGCGATCGTGGTGAAGATGATCGCCGCCACGATCACGAGCAGGAAGTTCATGTGGATGCCCGGCAGCTCGGCGGCGAAGCCGGACACCGCGATGTGCCAGCCCTCCTCGTTGTTGACCTGCGAGAAGAAGCCCGAGCCGAGCCATCCCATCGTGTACGCGCCGATCGCGAAGAACGCCACATAGCCGAGGTCGAGCAGGCCGGCGAAGCCGACGATGATGTTCAGCCCCAGCGCCATCACCGTGTAGGCGAGCGCCAGCACGCAGGTGCCGACGAAGCTGCTGCCGCTGTCGAACCCCAGCGGAAGCAGAGCCGCCACGAGCAGGAACACGACGGGGATGACCAGCTTCTCGACGACCGGCGGCATCTCGCTGATCGCGAGGCCGCGGCGCTTGGGCGCGCCGGCGGGCGGGGCGGGAGTGCCCTCGGTGGTGCTCATCCCGCGTCCCTCGTCTGCTCACCCAGGAGGCCGGACGGCTTGAAGACCATGATCAGGATCAGGTAGACGAACACGATCGCGTTCGTCCACGCGGGGTTGATCCGGTTGTCCGAGAGCTGCTGGATGAAGCCGATGATGAAACCGCCGAGCACCGCGCCCTTGAGGTTGCCGATGCCGCCCATGACCGCGGCCGTGAAGGCCACGAGGCCGGCGGTGAAGCCCTGGAAGTACCAGATCGTCGTCTGGTACAGCGCGTAGATGAGGCCGGCCGAGCCGGCCAGGATGCCGCCGATCAGGAACGTCAGCGAGATCGTCGTGTCGACGTTGATGCCCATGAGGCGCGCGGCCTCGGGGTCCTGTGCGGTGGCTCGCATCGCCTTGCCGAGGCGGCTGCGGGCGATGAACGCGGTCATCACGAGCAGCAGCGGGATCGTGACCGCGATGGCGAGCACGTCGCCGTGCGTGATGCTCACGCCCGCGATGTCCACGAGCTCCTTCTGGGAGCGGATGAGGTCCGGGATGCCCTCCGGCGAGCCGCCGAGCCACAGCAGGCCGACGTTCTGGAGGATGAACGACATGCCGACCGCCGTGATCAGCGGCGCCAGCTTGGGCGCGCTGCGCAACGGTCTGTACGCGACCCGCTCGATCATCACGTTGAGCACGCCCGAGGCGGCCATCGCGACGAACAGGGTCAGGAAGAGGCCGAAGAACAGCAGGATCACGGACGTGTCCTGCGTCAGGCCGATGAATCCGAAGAAGCTCGCCGTCGCGAACGAGCCGATCATGAACACCTCGCCGTGGGCGAAGTTGATCAGCTCGACGATGCCGTAGACGAGCGTGTAGCCGATGGCCACCAGCGCCCAGATGGCGCCGTTGGAGAGGCCGTCGACGAGGTTGTTGCCGAATCGGGAGAGGTTGTCCTCTTCCGATGTGAGGTCCTTGATGACGTAGACCACGGGCAGGATCAGGAGGACGACGATCAGCCCGTATTTGGATACGGCGTCGCGCACTGCCTGACCCGGGGCGGCTGGTCGCCCTGCAGGAACGCTGGCGGCTTCCATGTCTAGATCGGCACTCTTCCAGAAATCGACTGCCGGGGGCGGGAAGTTTCTCCCACCCCCGGCAGACGCATGGATTTGATCAGCCGGTCTCGGCCTTGATGGTCGTGTCGAACGCCAGCTCGCCGCCGTCGATCGTGTAGACGCCGTAGTCGGTCAGCGTCGTGTCGCCGTTCTCATCGATCGAGTACGTGCCGAGCACGCTCTCACGGTCCTTCGTGTCGAACAGCGCCTTGACGATGTCCGCCTTCTCACCCGTGCCCGAACGCGCGATGGCGTCGAGCGCGAGGCGCATGGCCTCGTAGCCGTAGATCGAGTACGGGTCCGGGTTGGGCTCGCCGTACTTCTCCTCGAACTGGGCGAAGAACTCCTGACCCTCAGGCGGGTAGGACTTCGGGTCGAGCGTCGCGACGGTCACCTTGACCTTGCTCGCCACGTCGGCCGGGATGCCGCCCTCCTTCGGATCGGCGAAGCCCGACTCGGCGACGCCGTCCGGCCCGTAGAGCTTCGCGTCCGGCAGAGCGGCCGAGAAGTCCTTGTAGAGCTGGACCGCGTTGTTCGCCGTGATGCCGGAGTACACGAAGCAGTCGGCACCTTCGCCCTTGGCCTTGGAGGCCAGCGCGCGGTAGTTCGGCTGGTTCTTGTCGATCGCCTCGTTCGAGAGGATCGTGAGGCCCTGGGCCTCGGCCGAGCTCTGGATGTTCTTGGCCAGACCCGCGCCGTAGACCTCCTTGTCGTTGGTCAGCTGGACCTTCGTGCAGCCGTCCTCCTTCATGACCGTCGCAAGCGCGGCGCCCTGGATGGTGTCCTTGGGGACGATGCGCGTGTAGTTCCGCTGACCTGAGGGGTAGTACTTCTCGGGCTCACCGGGGTTCGCTCCCGGTTCGTCGGACGTCAGGCCCACCGCGGTGTTCGCGGGGCTGATCTGCGGGACGCCCGCCTCGTTGAGGACCGGGATCGAGACCGCAGACGCGCCGGAGTTGAACTCCCCGATGTAGACGGCCGCCGTGTCGTCCTGAGCAACCTTGCGGGCGTTCGCCTGCGTGGCCTCAGGAGTCCACGAGCCCGCCTGCGCGGTCGAGTCGTCGAGCGACTGGTACTTGACCGTGAAGTCGCCGGCCTTGCCGCCCGCCTGCTCGAGCGCGAGCTTGATGCCGTTCACCATCGCCGTCGTCTGCGGGCGCGAAGCACCCTGGAGCGGGAGCGAGGAGTAGACCGTGAGGGTCTTGCCGCCGGACTCGCCCCCGCCGCCGCCGCCATCGTCATCGTCGCCGCCGCACGCGCCGACGCCTAGGGCGAGCGCGCCGACGAGGCAGCCTGTCGCTGCCAACCAGCGTGAATTCAAGGAACCCCTCCTCTAAGGGATTGATTTGGGGCGGCAGTCTATGCACGCCCCGTCGAACTCCGCAACAGAATGGCAGCACGCACGGCGGATTGCGGCACCGTGGCGAACCCGGGGGTGCGCGTCAGCCGCCCCGGCGGCCCGGCAGGTGCGGCGCCAGCAGGTGGCCTGCGGCCGCGATCACGAGCATCAGCCCGGTGATCAGGAACGCGTCGAACGACTTCGCGCCGATCGCCCACAGCACGATCCAGACGACGAGTCCGGCGATGAGGGTGAGAAGCACGCCCATGGGCGCGCAGCCTACCTGCGCAGCGCCGCGGCGAGCGGCGCGACCACGTCGTGGACGGCTCGCGCCGGGTCGGCTCCGGCGTCGACCGCCTCGGTGGCGGCGCGCACGAGCCGCGACCCGACGATGACGCCGTCGGCGCCCGCGTCCGCGGCGGCGGCGGCATGCTCGGGGGTGGAGATCCCGAAGCCAACCGCGACCGGGACGGGGCTGTGGGCCTTGGCGCGGGCCAGCACCCCGGCCAGCGAGGCCTCGATGCCGGCGCGCTCCCCGGTGATGCCGGTCACGGCGACCGTGTAGAGGAAGCCCCGCGCCCGCGAGGCGATCGCCTCCAGCCGCTCGTCCGGCGTGGTGGGCGCGATCAGCGGCACGAGCGCGAGGCCGGCGGCGTCGCACGCCTCGCGCACGCCGTCCGCCTCCTCGAGCGGCAGGTCCGGGACGATCACCCCGCTCGCTCCGGCCGCCGCCAGCTCGCCGGCGAAGCGCTCGGCTCCGCGTGCCAGCAGCGGGTTCGAGTAGCACATGAGCACGACCGGCAGGCGCTCGGCGATGCGCGCGGCGGCCTGCAAGACGCCGTGCAGCGTGGCGCCCGCCCGCAGGGCCCGCGTGCCGGCGGCGTGGATCACCGGGCCGTCGGCCAGCGGATCGGAGAACGGGACGCCGAGCTCGACGAGGTCGGCCCCCGCGTCCGCGCACGCCTCGCCGATGGCGGCCGAGCCTTCGACGTCCGGGAACCCGCCCATCAGGTACGGCATCAGCGCCGCGCGGCCGGGCGCGGCCGCGAAGGCGGCCGCGATCCGCTCGACGCCGACTGCTCCGCTTGCGTCCCGCTGCACAACCGGCTTCATCGTTCGTGGACTGTCGGTCATCCAAGCGCCTACTGACCGATGCCAAGCTTCGGAAGCACCTCCGCGAGGTCCTTGTCGCCGCGACCCGACAGGCAGATGAGGTCGACCGTGTCTGGGCCTCCCCGCTCCTCGAGCGCCCAGGCGACGGCATGGGAGGACTCGAGCGCCGGGATGATGCCCTCGAGCTCGGAGACCCGGCGCAGGACCTGGAGCGCCTGCTCGTCGGTGATGGCGACGTAGCGCGCGCGGCCCGTGTCGCGCAGATGCGCGTGCTCGGGTCCGACGCCGGGGTAGTCGAGGCCGGCGGAGATCGAGTGCGCCTCCAGGATCTGGCCGTCCTCGTCCTGCATGATCGCGGAGTAGGCGCCGTGCAGCACGCCGCCGCGCCCGCCGACGGTCAGCGGCGCGCCGTGATGACCGGTGTCAAGGCCATGGCCGGCCGGCTCGACGCCGATCAGCGCGACGTCGGCGTCCTCGCGGAACGCCGTGAAGATCCCGATCGCGTTCGAGCCGCCGCCGACGCACGCGACGACCCGGTCCGGCAGGCGGCCCACCCTCTCGAGCATCTGCGCGCGCGCCTCGTCGCCGATCACGCGCTGGAGGTCGCGCACCATCGCCGGATACGGAGCCGGGCCGGCGCACGTACCGAGGACGTAGTGCGTGCCGGCGACGTTGGTCACCCAGTCCCGGATCGCCGCCGAGATCGCCTCCTTGAGCGTGCCGGTGCCGTCGGAGACGGGCGCCATCGTGGCGCCGAGGAGTTCCATGCGCAGCACGTTGGGGCGCTGGCGGCGCATGTCCTCGGTCCCCATGTAGACGATGCACTCGAGGCCGAGCAGGGCGCACGCGGTGGCCGTCGCGACGCCGTGCTGGCCCGCGCCGGTCTCGGCGATGATCCGGGTCTTGCCCATGCGCTTGGCGAGCAGCGTCTGGCCGAGCGCGTTGTTGATCTTGTGCGCGCCCGTGTGCAGCAGGTCCTCGCGCTTGAGGTAGATCGTGTGGCCGGCGAGCTCGGACAGCCGGGCGGCGTGGTAGAGCGGCGTCGGGCGCCCGGCGAAGTCGCGCAGGAGCGTCGCCAGCTCGGTGCGGAAGCCCTCGTCGGTGCGCGCGGCGACCCACGCGGCCTCAAGCTCGGCGAGCGCCGGCATCAGTGTCTCGGGGACGTACTGGCCGCCGTAGGGGCCGAAGCGGTGCTCGACCGCGGGAGCGGTCACGACGTCACCCCGGCATGGACGGCGGTCGCGAACGCCTCCATCCTGGCCGGATCCTTGATGCCGGGCGCGGTCTCGACGCCGGAGGAGACGTCGACGCCCCAGGGCTGGACGGCGGCGATCCCGTCGGCGACGTTCTCCGGCGTCAGCCCGCCGGAGAGGATCGCGGGGATCTGAGAGCGGCGCTGGGCGGCGAGCCTCCAGTCCCACGTCCTCCCGGTGCCGCCGCGGGCGGTCCCGGCGGCCGTGTCGAGCAGGTGGAAGTCGGTGTGGAAGCGCGCCGCGTCGCGGATGTCGGCGCCCGAGCCGACGCCGAGCGCCTTGATCACGCGGGCGCCGGTTCGCTGGGCGACCGCGGCGCAGAACGCGGGGCCCTCGTCGCCGTGCAGCTGCACGTGCGTGAGGCCGATGCCCTCGACCATGTGGTCGACGTCGTCGAGCGTCGGGTTCACGAACACGCCGACGAGCTCGAGCCGGCGCCGCATGGTGCGCGCGATCCCGGCCGCGACGGCGGGATCGGCGGCCCGCTTGGACCCGGGCCAGAGGATGAACCCGATCGCCCACGCGTCCAGCGAGGCGGCCAGCTCCGCGTCCTCGTGGCGGGTGATCCCGCAGAACTTCACTCGTGCCATCGCGCCTTGCAGCGTACTCAGCGCCTGCGCGGCCGCAGGCCCTTGCGGCGCCCGACCCCGCCGGTCGTCCGGGCCCACGACGCGTCGCCGCGGCGGGCGCGCAGCACCCGCATGTCCGGGTGCCGCACGTACGTGGGCGCGTAGCGGACCTTCTCGACGCGGGCCCGGCCGCCGCGCATTCGCAGGTGGAGCGTGACGACCATGCCGTCCTGCGTCGCGGCGGCGCAGCAGGCGGCGGACTGGTTGGAGAGCAGGTTGCCACTGCCGAACACGACCCAGCGGCCGTTCAGGCGGCGGATCGGCTGCACGACGTGCGCATGCTGTCCGACGACGGCGGTGATCGCCTTGCCGCGGGTGAGCCGGCGGGCGAGTCGCTGCTGGAACGCGTCCGGGCTGTGGCGGTACTCCGTGCCCCAGTGCAGGTTGACCACCACGGCGTCGGCGCCATGGCGCCTCGCGCGGCGGGCGTCGGCGAGGATCCTGCCCGGCGTCGCGAGGTTGACCGACCACGGGTGCGGGACCGGCAGCCCGTTGGTGTGCTGGGTGTACGAGAGGAATGCGACCGTGATCCCGCGCCGGCGCAGCAGGAGGATCCGCCGGCCGCCGCGGCGCGTGGTCGCCGAGCCGGCGTGCCGCACCCCTGCGCGGTTGAGCGCCTGGATCGTGGTGCGCACGCCCGCCGCGCCCTGGTCGACCGTGTGGTTGGACGCCGTGCTGCACGCGTCCCAGCCGGTCTTCCGGATCGCCCGCGCGAGCGCCGGCGGCGTCCGGAACCGCGGGTACCCGGCCGGCGGCCCCGGCTGCATCGGCGTCTCGACGTGGCAGAACGCGAGGTCGGCGCGGCGCACCAGCGGCCGCAGGTCGCGCAGCAGGGGCGCGAAGTCGTGGCCGTCGCGCGTGCGGGCGCGGTCGACGACCGGCAGGTGCGGCAGGAGGTCGCCGGACACCGCGATCGTCAGGCGCTGCGTGCGTGGCGGCGCCGGCGTGGCGGTCGCGGTCGGCGTCGAGGACGGCGGCTGGGCGCGCGGGCGCTCGGCGTCGTCGTTGTCACACCCGCTCGCGGCGATCGCGGCGACGCACAGCACGGTGAGTGCCCGCATGGCTCGGCATCATCGCCGCTGCCGTGGCGGGACGAACTTCGGCATTGAGGGAGGGTCCGGTCGCAGTTCAGGGACGGTGGGGCTGGAAACTGTCGCTATACGACCGTTTCCCACCCCACGTGAAAGTGGAGTGTCAAACCTTGACATCCACACCCTCCTACCCAGCCGCCGTTGACATTCGCCCGCGCGACGAGACGCAACGAGAGGGGCTACCGCCCCAGCGGCAGCGTCGCCGGCCGCTCGACCAGCCGCACGCTGACGTCGCCGCGCGCGCCGTCCCTCAGGACCCGGAGCTCCAGGGTGTCGCCGACCTCGTGCTCCTCGACCGCGGCGAGCACGTCGACGGAGGCGCCCACCCGCTGCCCGTCGACCGATTCGATCACGTCGTCGACGTGCAGCCCGGCCGCGTCGGCGGGGCTTCCGACGTCGATCCGATCGACGAGGACGCCGCCCTCGACCGTGCGGCCGTGGAGCCCGAGATACGGTCGCAGCACCTTGTGAGCGTCCTCGAGCTCGGCGAGGACGTCGTGGGCGAGGTTGGAGGGGATCGCGAACGGGGGTCCGGAGCCGAGCCGGGACACGATCCCCACGACCTGACCGTCGGGGCCGATCAGCGGGCCCCCGGAGCTCGCCGGCTCGATCACGGCGTCCGTCTGGAGCACGCCGTCGATCAGGTAGCCGCCGGGTGCCTCGACGCGACGGCCGACGGCTGACACGCGCCCGGTGCCGGCCGTCGCCCGCAGGCCGGTCGGATTGCTGACGGCGACCACCTGGTCGCCCGGGGCGACCGTCGACGAGTCGCCGAGCTCCAGCGGACGCAGGTCGAGCCCGTCGGTCGGGACCTTGAGGACGGCGAGGTCCGAGCCCTCGTCCTTGCCGAGTATCTGCGCCGCCACCGGCGCGCTGCCGTCGACCGTGACCTGCACCGCGGTGACGCCGCTGACCACATGGGCGCTGGTGAGTATGCGCCCGTCGTCGTCGATCACGAATCCCGACCCCGTAGAGGTCGTGAGGTCGCCGCCGGTGTCCGCGGAGAAGGCGGCGGCGCCCGGTTGCACGGTGCGGGCGCTGATGAACACCACGCTCGGTGCCGCCCGGTCGTAGATCTCGGTCGAGCTCATCGCCTGGCCCCGGCCGACGTCGACCAAGCCCTGGCGGCTGAGGGCACCCGCGCCGTCGTCGGTCGCGGTGACGACGACGGCGGTGGCTGCGGCGCCCAGCAGGGCCGCAACCACAGGCACTGCGAGCTGCGCGCGCTTCATGCGACACCCAGGGTCGTACCGCGGCGTTAGGACAGGCTAAACGTCGTAGTCGGAGCCGCCCGTGAGCCGCCGGGCGGCCTCCTCGATGTCGTCGGCGCGCATCAGCGTCTCGCCGATCAGCACCGCATCGACCCCCACGCGCTCGAGGTCGTCGAGCTGGTCGCGGGTGGAGAAGCCCGACTCCGACACGACGGTCTTGCCCGCCGGGATGTCGGACAGCAATTGGTACGTGCGCTCGATGTCGACCGAGAGGTCGCCGAGGTCGCGGTTGTTGATGCCGAGCACGTCGGCCTCCACGTCGAGCGCCACCACGAGCTCGCGCTCGTCGTGCACCTCGACGAGCGCGTCGAGGTCGAGCTCGCGCGCCTCGCGCAGGAGGTCGTAGAGGTCGTCGGGGTGCAGGGCGGCGACGATCAGCAGGATCGCGTCGGCTCCCGCGGCCGCCGACTCGTAGAGCTGGTACGGGTCGACGATGAAGTCCTTGCGCAGCACGGGCAGCTCGGACACCGACCGCGCCGCCACCAGGTCGTCGAGCGAGCCGCCGAAGTGGAATGGCTCGGTGAGCACGGACAGCGCGGTGGCGCCGCCGCGCTCGTAGGCGGAGACGATCTCCTCGACGGTCGACCCCTCGCGGATCGTGCCCGCCGAGGGCGAGCGCCGCTTGTGCTCGGCGATCAGCGAGATGCCGGGACGCAGCAGCGCCTCCGAGAACGGGCGCCCCTCGGGGCGCGCGGCGATCGCCGCCTCCAGCCGGGCGAGCGGCGTCGCGTCCCGGCGCCGCCCGACCTCGTCGCGCGTGTCCTCGACGATCCGCTCGAGCACGCTCACGCGGGCCTCCGCTCGCCATCCGGGCTCGCCGAACGGCGGAGGCCGCGTGAGTCATCCGGTGCGGGTGCCAGGTCCTGGGTCATGGCCACGAGGCGGTCGAGGCTCGCGGCGGCGCGCCCGTCGTCCACGGCCGCCTCCGCCTCGCGCACGCCGGCCTCCAGCGTGTCGACCCGGCCGGCCACGTAGATCGCCGCGCCGGCGTTGAGCACGGCGAGGTCGCGCTGCGGGCCGAGCTCGCCGGCGAAGATCCGCCGCGTCGTCTCCGCGTTGTCCGCCGGGGTACCGCCCGCGAGCTCCTCGGGGCGGGCGCGCGACAGCCCGACGTCCTCTGGCGAGACCTCGTACGTGTGAACCTGCGGCCCGTCGACCTCCACGACGCGCGTTGTGCCCGAGGTGCTCATCTCGTCCAGACCGTCGGCGCTGGACACTACCAGCGCCTTGCGAGCGCCCAGCTTCGCGAGCGCGCCGGCGATCGTGTCCAGGAACGCGGCGTCCGACACGCCGATCACCTGCCGCGTGGCGCCGGCCGGGTTGGTCAGGGGACCGAGGAAGTTGAAGATCGTGCGCACGGCGAGCTCCTTGCGCACGGGGACCACGAACCGCGTCGCGCCGTGGTGCGCGGGGGCGAACATGAAGCCGAATCCGGCCTCGTCGATGCAGCGGGCGACGGCCTCCGGATCGAGGTCGATCCGGACGCCCAGTGCCTCCAGCAGGTCGGCCGAGCCGGACAGGCCGGTGGCCGAGCGGTTGCCGTGCTTGGCCACCGCGCACCCGGCTCCGGCGGCGATCAGCGCTGCCGTGGTCGAGACGTTGAAGGTCGGCCGGCCGCCGCCCGTGCCCGCGGTGTCGATCAGGTCGTCGCGGCCGGTCCGCACCGGTCGCGCGAGCCGCCGCATGGTCGTGGCCAGGCCGACCAGCTCGTCGACCGTCTCCCCCTTCGTGCGCAGCGCGATCAGCACCGCCGCCGTCTGCACCTCGGAGGCGTTGCCCTCCATGATCTCGGCCAGGACGGCCGCGCTCTGCTCGGAGGTGAGGTCGCGCCGGGAGGCCAGCGCGTCGATCGCCTCAGTCAGGATCGCCAAGGAAGTTCTCCAGCAGGCGCTTGCCGTCGGGGGTGAGCACGGACTCGGGGTGGAACTGGACGCCGGCGGCGGGGAGCTCGCGGTGCCGGACGGCCATCACCACGCCGTCGCCGCGGGCGGTGACCTCGAGCGCCGCGGGCAGCTCGGGGTCGGCGATCAGCGAGTGGTAGCGGCCGACGGTCAGCGGCTGCGGGAGCCCGGCGAACAGCCCGGTCCCGTCGTGCTCGATCACCGTCGCCTTGCCGTGGACGGGAACGTGCCGCACGACGCGTCCGCCGAACGCCTGCACGAGCGACTGGTGGCCGAGGCAGACGCCGAGCGCGGGCACCCCCGCCTCCGGAAAGCGCCGCATGACCTCGACCGACATGCCGGCCTCGTTCGGCGTGCACGGGCCGGGCGAGACAACCACGCGGTCGAAGCCCTGCGCGAGCAGGTCGTCGACGTCCGCCGCGTCGTTGCGCACCGGCACCGGCTCGGCTCCCAGCTCCCCCAGGTACTGCACGAGGTTGTAGGTGAAGGAGTCGTAGTTGTCGACCATCAGGACCCTCACGGCCACGCCTCCTGGCGGGCGGCCAGCTCGATCGCCCTCACCACGCCGCGCGCCTTCGCACGCGACTCCTCGTACTCGTACGCCGGCTGGGCGTCCGCGACCGTGCCGCCGCCCGCCTGCACGTGGGCGATGCCGTCCTTGACCACCACCGTGCGGATGCAGATGCAGGTGTCGAGGTCGCCGTCGTAGGACAGCCAGCCGACCGCTCCTCCGTAGGCGCCGCGCTTGACCGGCTCGAGCTCCTCGATGATCTCCATCGCCCGCACCTTCGGGGCGCCGGACAGCGTGCCGGCGGGGAGCAGCGAGCGCAGCGCGTCGACCGCGCCGACGTCCTCCCGCAGCGTTCCGGCCACCGAGGACACGATGTGCATCACGTGCGAGTAGGTCTCGACGCCCATGAACGACTCGACGTGCACCGAGCCGTACTCGGACACGCGGCCGAGGTCGTTGCGGCCGAGGTCGACGAGCATCACGTGCTCGGCGCGCTCCTTCTCGTCGGCGAGCAGCGACTCGGCGATCGCGCGGTCCTCGTCGACCGTCGCGCCGCGCGGCCGGGTGCCGGCGATCGGGCGCGTGGAGATGCGGCGGCCGTCGACGGTCAGCAACGGCTCGGGGGACGCGCCGACGATCTGGAAGTCCTCGAAGTCGAGGAAGTACATGTACGGCGAGGGGTTGACCGCCCGCAGGCCGCGGTAGATCGAGAACGGCTCGACCGGCGTGGGCGCCGACCAGCGCTGCGAGGGGACGACCTGGAAGGCGTCGCCCGCGTGCACGTACTCGACGATGCGGGCGACCATCGCCTCGAACGCCTCGCGCGGCATATTGGGCTCGAAATGCGGCTCGGGCCGGACGCCGGAGGCCGCCGGGCGCGGTAGTGGGCCGGCGAGCAGCTCGCGCACCTCGTGGATGGCTTCGCGCGCGCGCTGGTGGGCCTTCTCGTCCTCGTCGACGTAGGCGTTGGCGAGGATCGTCACCGTGTGCCTGAGGTGGTCGAAGGCGACGATCACGTCGGAGAGCATCAGCGCCATGTCGGGCAGGCCGACGGGGTCCGGGTTGGGGCCGGGCAGCCGCTCGACGGCGCGCACGCAGTCGTAGCCGAAGAAGCCGACCGCACCGCCGGTGAACGGGATCGGCTCCTCCACCGGCGCCTGGCGGAAGCGCCCGATCTCGTCGGCGGCGAGCGCGTACGGGTCGCCGCCGTCGGCCAGCGACCAGCGCACGACCTTGCGCGGCTTGTAGCCGATGAACGACCAGCGGCCCACGCGCTGGCCCTGCTCGGCCGACTCGAGCAGGAACGCCGGGCGGGCGGGATCCGCATTCCGCAGCTTGAGGAAGGCGGAGACCGGCGTATCGGTGTCCTCGATGAACGTCTCGCAGACGGGGACGAGGTTGTGCGAGGCGGTCTCAGCGACGCCGGGCACCCAGCACCTCCGCGGCGTCGGCGAGGCTGAGGCCGCGGGAGCGCAGCAGCACCGCGAGGTGGTAGAGCACGTCGGCGGCCTCCTCCGCCACCCGCCCGTCGCTCTCCTCGCGCGCCGCCCGCGCGACCTCCTCGGCCTCCTCGCGGACCTTCTCCCCCACTCGCGGCGGGTCCGCGAGCAGCTCGGCCGTGTACGAGCCCTCGGGCCTCGCGGCGGCGCGCTCGGCGATCGTGCGCTCGAGCCCGGGGAGCACCTCGTGCGGCGCCGGCGGCTCCAGCTCGCCGTTGTGGAAGCACGTCCGCGCGCCGGTGTGGCAGGCCGGGCCGCTGGGCTCGACGAGCGCGAGCACCGCGTCGAGGTCGCAGTCGAACCGCAGCGCCTTCACGGCCTGCGTGTTGCCGGACGTCGCGCCCTTGCGCCACAGCTCGTCCCGCGACCGGCTCCACAGGTGCAGCTCGCCGGTCTCCCGCGTTCGGGCGAGCGCCTCGGCGTTCATGTACGCCAGCGTCAGGACCTCGCCCGAGCGCCAGTCCTGGATGACGCACGGGGCCAGTCCGCGCTCGTCGAAGGCAACGTCCATCGGACCGGCGAGTTTAGGGCGAAGCGCGGGTGCGCCTGATCGAGGTACCAGTCGAACGCCCGGCGGGTGAGACGCTCCCGGCTGATGACCTTGAGCGCGGCGGTGAGGAGGCGCGGCGGGAGCGCCGGGACGAGCCGCTGGAGGGCGAGGGCGAGCCGGAACGCGGGCGCGTGTGCGGCTGAGAAGGCGCCGTAGTCGGCGAGGGCGCGCTCGGGCGCCTTGGCGCCGGCCAGCGCCGCCCGCAGCTCCCGCCCGCACGCGATCCCGAAGTAGAAGGCGGTGCGGATGCCCTCGCCGGAGAGCGGGAAGCAGTGTCCGGCCGCGTCGCCCACGAAGGCGACGCCGTCCTCGACCGCGGGGCGCAGCTGGTGCGGGAACCAGTTGCCCTGGTACCGGACCGCGTCGCTCTCGAGCCGTCGCGCCATCTCCCGCGTCGGCTCCTTGACGTGGTCGCGCGGCTCGTAGGAGCCGACGCCGATCCGCCGCTCGCCTGCCGCGGGCACCGACCAGGCATAGCCGGACCGGACCACCGAGCGGTCGATCCAGACGTCGAGGTCGGCGCCCCGCCCGTCGTGGGGGTGCACCTCGAGCCCGCGCGAGATGCGGGCCTCCGGCGGCTGCACGTTCGGGCCCGGCCCGAGGACGCGGCGCCAGCCGAGCCCGTCGACGATCAGGGGCGCGGAGAGGTCTCCCCGGTCGGTGTGGACGACCCGCCCCGTGCGGCCCCGCACGTGGGCGATCTCGAACCGCGCGTCGGCCTGCGCCCACAGCGCCTCGCACAGCTCGCGGTAGTCGAAGCTCGACCAGCTCCACGGCAGCCGGAAGCGCGCCGACCCGTGGGGCGTGTGGAAGCCCATGCAGGGGAGCTCCTGCCGGATCGACCGCTCGGCGCCCATCGCGTGCAGCCACGGCGTCGGGGCCGCGCAGGCCGACGTCGCGCGCTCCCCGACCTCATAGCGGTCGACGACCAGGACGTCGGCGCCGCTGCCGGCCAGCTCGCGCGCCACCGCCAGGCCCGCGAAGCTCGCGCCGCACACCAGCACGTCGGCGCTCGCCTCGAGCGGCGTGCGCTCGGCGCCCCGCAGCGTGGCGCGGCGCGTCACCGGCGCACCAGCACGGTCACCAGATCCCACGCGCGCACGCCGACGCGGCGCGCGAGGACGTCGCCGCCGGCGGACTCGGCGCGGTCGAGCACGCGGCCGTACGCCGCGCAGGCGACGCGGATCCCCGAGCGGACGGAGGCCGGCGCCACCGCGACGGCCGGCTCGGCGGCCGCGAACAGCGCCCGCGCCCGCGCCACCTGCTGCGCGACGAGAGCGCGCAGCCCTGGGGTCGCGCGCTCGCGGGCGAAGTCGGCCTCGCCGACGCCATGCCGCTCGCGGTCCTCGGCCGGCAGGTAGATCCGGTCGAGTCGCCAGTCCTCGCGCACGTCGCGCACGAAGTTCGCGAGCTGGAACGCCTGGCCGAGGCGCCCGAAGTCGGCGTGATGGCGCTCGGGCACGCCGAGCAGCGGCGCCATGATGCGGCCGACCGACCCGGCGGAGCCGTCCATGTAGGCGAGCAGCTCCTCCCAGGTGTCGATCCGGACCGGGCCGCAGTCGACGCGCATCGAGCGCATGTACGGACCGAGCTCGTCGAGCGGCAGCCGGTGGCGCTCCCCGGCATCGACGAGCGCGACGACCGCCGGGTGGGTGGAGCGGCCGCCGCGAAGCTCGTGCTCCCAGGCGTCGAGCGCGGCCCGGCGCGCGTCCGGCGTGGCCGGCCGGTCCGGACCGTCGACGATCTGGTCCGCCGTGCGCACGTAGCCGTAGAGCGCGTGCGTGGCGGGCCGCACGTCGGCCGGGAGCCGCCGCGTCGCCCAGTAGTAGGTCGGATCGTGGCGCAGCTGCAACCGCCGGCAGGCGTCGTAGGCCGCGCTCAGGCTCGGATCCATGGCTCCCATTGTCATGCTCCCCATACGATGGAAGCACTCCTGCGAGACCGGCGCCTCCTCTATGTCACCGGCAAGGGCGGCGTCGGGAAGACCACGGTGGCCGCCGCGCTCGGGCTGGCGGCCGCTCGGGCGGGGCGGCGGACGATCGTCTGCGAGGTCGCCGAGCAGGACCGCGTGTCGCGCGCGTTCCGCCGCCAGGGCGTGGTCGCGGAGACCGAGGTCGAGCTCGCGGACAACCTGTGGGCGATCACCATCGACCCCCGGCGCGCGCTCGAGGAGTGGCTGGCGCGCCAGATCGGCGGCACCGGGCTGCGGGTGCTCGCCCGCTCGTCGGCCTTCCAGTACTTCGTGGCCGCCGCGCCGGGGGCAAAGGAGCTGATCACGATTGCCAAGGTCTGGGAGCTGGCCCAGAGCGCCCGCTGGGACAAGCGCAGCCGCGCGTACGACCTGGTGGTGGCCGACGCGCCGGCCTCCGGCCATGGGCTGGCCATGCTCACCACGCCGCGCACGTTCGGCGAGATCGCCCGTGTCGGCCCGATCCGCCGCCAGGCGTTCCGGGTCCGCGACTGGCTCTCGGACCCCGAGCGCACCGGCTACGTGGCCGTCGCCCTGCCCGAGGAGATGCCGGTCAACGAGGCGCTCGAGCTGGAGCGGCGCCTGCCCGAGGCGGTCGGCCTGGGGCTCGAGGCGATCGTCGTCAACGGCATGTGGCCGGAGCGCTTCAGCGCCGCCGAGGGCGAGACGATGCGCGCTGCGATGAGCGACGGCCTGCGGCCCGAGGCGGCCGAGACCCTGCGCGCCGCGCTCACCGCCCACGAGCGCTCGCGCGCCCAGCGCAGCCACCTGCGCCGCCTGCGCCGCGCGACGTCGACGCACGTCGTCACCCTCCCGTACCTGTTCGGGTCCGAGCTCGGCCTGCCGGAGTACGAGCGGCTCGCGTCACAGCTCGCCCGGCGGCTTTGACGAACGTCACCTGCGCTGGGTAGGGAGGATGGGAAGCCGGGTTTAGGTGTATCTCGGTGCGATCCGGGTCGCCGGGATACACCTTTGTGCTCTAGACACGCATAAAGGTGTATTCCGGTGATCCCGGGCTCCCCGAAGTACACCTAAGCCCGCCTTGACGGGAGTTTCGTGCATCTCGGTGATCAGGCGGACACCGAGATCCACCTTTGTCCTCTAGACGGGGAGAACGGTGGATTTCGATGAAGGCGGTCGCGCCGAGATACACGTACTTCCCCGCGCACCGGCTGGCTCGCCAGCCTCCCTACCCAGCCGCCGTTGACGTTCGCCGGCGCTACAGCGCGGCGAGCCCGGCCTCCCGCGACACGACGGGCGCGTAGCCGAGGTCGGCGCGGGCGCGGGAGTCATCGAGCGTGCACTCGAGCGAGGCGAACCAGGATCCGAACCGCGTGAGGGGCGGCGCGCCCGGCAGCGGGAGGATGCGCCAGGCGGCCTCGGCAGCGCGCGCCACGGCGCGGGCGACGGGCCCCGGGACGCTGCCGTCCCCCGGGGTCACGCCCCGGGCGGCCAGCAGCGCCGTCACGAAGGCCCGGAACTCGACCGGCTCGCCGTCGGTGACGAAGTAGGCGGCGCCAGGCGTACCGTGGTCGGCGGCGAGCACGAGCGCGTGGACGCAGTTGTCGATGTGGAGCGTCGACGTGAGGTGGCGGCCGCCGCCGATCCAGCGGAACCGCCCGCTGCGCACCATCTCGGCCATCGTCGGCACGAGCGTGGTGTCGCCGGGACCCCACACGAACCGCGGCCGGACGACGATCGTCTCGAGCCCGCCCGCCGCGAGGACGGCCGCCTCGGCGGCGGCCTTGGTCGCCGAGTAGGCGACCGGCGAGTCGAACGCGAGCGGCGTGCGCTCGTCGGCGTGGACGAGCGGTTGCCCGTGGAGCAGCGCCGCCTCGGTGCCGACGTGCACGAACCGGCGCACGCCGGCCGCGCGGGCGGCGGCGAGCACGGCCTTGGTGCCTCCGACGTTCACGCGCCGAAACTCGTCCCAGTCGCCCCAGTCCTGGACCTTGGCGGCGGCGTGGAAGACCGTGTCGGCTCCACGCGAGCCGCGGGCGAGCGCCGCCGCTTCGCCGAGGTCGCCGCTCACCGGCTCGGCGCCTGCCTCGCGCACCCGGGCAGCCGCGGTGTCCGAGCGGGCGAGGGCGCGTACGCCCCAGCCGTCGCGCCTCAGGCGCTCGATCAGCCGCGCGCCGATGAACCCCGACCCGCCGGTCACAAAGGCCGTCCTCACGTGATGCCGAGGCGGTCCAGCAGCGTCTCGTCGCCGCGCCACGACCGGCGCACGCGGACGGACAGGTCGAGGTGCACGCGCTTGCCGAGCTCGCGCTCGAGCTCCCGCCGCGCGGCCATGCCGATCGCCTTGATCATGCGCCCGTGGGCGCCGATGAGGATGCCCTTCTGCGACTCGGTCTCCACCCACAGGAACCCGTGGACGACCACGAGGTCCTCCTGCTCGTGGATCTCGTCGATCTGCACCTCGACGGCGTGCGGCACCTCCTGGCGCGTGCGGTGCAGCACCTGCTCTCGCACCAGCTCGGCCAGCACCACCTGCTCGGGCTGGTCGGAGATCTCCTCGGGCGGGAAGTAGAACGGACCCTCGGGGAGCAGCGAGGCGAGGTGCTCGACGAGCACGCCGACGCCGCGGCCGGTTCGCGCCGATACCGGGAAGACCTCGGCGTCGCCCCCGGTGAGGTCGGCCGCCGCCTGGAGTGCCGCCGCGGTGTGCGCGCGGTCGAGCCGGTCGACCTTGTTGACCGCCACGACGATCGGCACCGGCGGGCCGGCCAGCGCCTCGGCGATGAAGTGGTCGCCCGGGCCGCCCACCCCCTGCTCCCCATTGACGACGAACAACGCCGCGTCGGCCTCCGCGAGCTCGGACTCCACGCGTCGTTGCATGCGCTGGGTCAGCGCGTCGCGCGGGCGCTGGACGCCGGGCAGGTCGGTCAGCACGAGCTGGAAGCGCTCGGGGGCCGTGACGACGCCGCGGATCGCACGGCGAGTGGTCTGCGGCTTGTCCGAGACGATCGCGACCTTGTGGCCGACCATCGAGTTGACGAGCGTCGACTTGCCGACGTTCGGCCGGCCGGCGAGCGCCACGAAGCCCGAACGCGCGCTCACCGCAGCCAGCCCATGATCTCGGCCTGGACCGCGAGCATCTCGCCGTCGTCGGTCTCGTGGTCCATCCCGGTCAGGTGCAGGACGCCGTGCACGACCGCCTCGAGCAGGTCCTCCGTGTGCTCCGGGCTGATGACCACGTCGCCGAGCTCCCGGGGGCCGAGGGCGACGTCCGCGTCGACCGGGAAGGAGAGCACGTCGGTCGGCCCCTGCTTGCCGCGGTGGGCGAGGTTGAGCTCCGCGATCCGCTGGCTGTCGACGAACTCGACGGCCACGTGCCCGTCCTCGATGCCGGCCGACGCCGCCGCCACCGAGCACGCCTCGAGGACCTGCGCCTCGGTCAGCGCATCGCCGATCACGTCGACCTCGAGCACCGGCTAGGCGGTGCGGCGGCGCTCGGCGGGCCGCAGCTCCTGGGCGGCGCGCTGGGAGTGCTCGTCGTAGGCGGCGACGATCCGCTGGACGAGCTTGTGGCGCACCACGTCCTCGCCGCCGAAATGGACGAACTCGAGGCCGTCGACGCCGTCGAGGATGTCGTTGACCACGATCAGCCCGGACTTCTGGTCACGCGGGAGGTCGACCTGCGTGATGTCGCCGGTCACCACCATCCGCGAGCCGAACCCGAGCCGCGTGAGGAACATCTTCATCTGCTCGGGCGTCGTGTTCTGGGCCTCGTCGAGGATGATGAACGCGTCGTTGAGCGACCGACCCCGCATGTAGGCCAGGGGCGCGATCTCGATGGTCCCTGCGGCCATCAGCTTGGGCACCGACTCGGCGTCGAGCATGTCGTGCAGCGCGTCGTACAGCGG
>DASTIC010000027.1:0-4307 GCA_035717845.1 Solirubrobacteraceae bacterium | reverse complement strand
GAACTTCGCCGAGAACGCGGCGCTGGACTCCAACAAAGCCGTCGCGCTGTTCTCGCTCGAGATGTCCGAGGGCGAGCTCGCCCAGCGGTTCGTCGCCTCCCAGGCCTCGATCCGCGGCGACGACCTGCGCAAGGGCAAGGTCCCGCCGTCGCGCTGGCCGAAGATCCTCCAGGCGTCCAACCGGCTCGCCCAGTCGCCGCTCTACATCGACGACTCGTCGGATCTCTCGGTGCTCGACGTCCGCGCCAAGTCGCGCCGGCTCGCGCAGCAGCACGCGGACGGGCTCGGGCTGATCCTGATCGACTACCTCCAGCTCATGCGCGCGAGCGGGAACGTCGAGAACCGCGTCGAGCAGATCGGCCAGATCTCCCGCGGTCTGAAGACGCTCGCCCGTGAGCTCCAGGTCCCGGTCATCGCCCTCTCCCAGCTCAACCGCGGCGTCGAGCAGCGGACCGACAAGCGCCCCGTCCTCTCCGACCTGCGCGAGTCCGGCTCGATCGAGCAGGACGCGGACCTCGTGATGTTCATCTACCGCGACGAGTACTACAACGACGAGTCGGACCGCGAGGGGATCGCGGATGTGATCATCTCCAAGCACCGCAACGGCGGGCTCGGCGTCGTCGAGCTGGCGTTCCAGAAGGAGTTCCCTCGGTTCATGTCCTACGCCGGAGACGATGGGTATTGAGCGCCGCGCCCTGCCCTGAGAATCGCTGCGACGGCTCGGGCTTCCTCTACGACGACGCCGGCCGCCGCGCGCGGCCGTGCAGCTGCCGCCCCGCGCGGATGGCGCGCAAGCGGGCCGCGGCGGTGGCCGGGCGCCTGCCGCGCCGCTTCCGCGAGGTGTCGTTCGACCGCGAGCCGGTCCTCACCATGACCCGCCGCAACCCCGCGCTGATCCGCGAGGTCCGCAGCTATGTGCTCGACATCCGCGAGCGCCTCGACGAAGGCCTCGGCCTGTGGTTCACGGGGGACGTCGGCACCGGCAAGACGACGCTGGCCATGCTCGTCTCGAAGGCCGCCATGGAGGCGGACCGCACGGTCGCGATCTACTCGCTCCCCCGCCTGCTCGGGCTCCTGCGCGACTCCTATGACGACCAGGCCGCGTACTCGCTCAACGAGCTGCTCGACCGGCTGTGCGCGGTCGACCTCCTGCACATCGACGACGTCGGCGCCGAGCAGAGCTCGCCCTGGGTGCTCGAGCAGCTCTACACGATCGTCAACACGCGGTACGAGGACGGCCGGGCGCTGCTCCTCACCACGAACCTCGACCACGACGCGCTGACCGCCCAGATCGGCGCCCGCACGGTCTCGCGGCTGTACGAGATGTGCGGGCGCCCGCTGCCGATGTTCGGCGAGGACGAGCGCCGCGACCGCGACTTCGTGCTCCCGGCCGGCGCCGGGGGCGGCGACGACGAGGACGCGTTCTGGGAGGGCGCCGCGCCCGCGTCCCGCTACGGGCGGCGGGGCGGTGGGTCCCTAGACTGAGAGCCCGCAATGGCCGGCATCGTGATCGTGGGCGCCCAGTGGGGCGACGAGGGCAAGGGGAAGATCACCGACCTCTTCGCCGAGCACGCCGACCTCGTGATCCGCTTCCAGGGCGGCAACAACGCCGGCCACACGATCGTCCGCGAGGGCGTGAAGTGGAAGTTCCACCTGATCCCGTCGGGAATCCTCTATCCCGGCCGCATCTGCGCGATCGGCAACGGCGTGGTGATCGACCCCAAGGTCCTCACCGGCGAGCTCGACGAGCTGCGGGCCAAGGGGATCGACCTCTCGGGCCTGCGCATCAGCGCCAACGCGCACCTGATCATGCCGTACCACATGCTCCTCGACCACGCGGGCGAGGCGAAGCTCGGCAAGCTCCAGATCGGCACGACGCGCCGCGGCATCGGCCCCTGCTACGCCGACAAGGCGGCGCGCCTCGGCATCCGCGTCCAGGACCTGCTCGACGAGAAGATCCTCAAGAAGAAGATCGTCGCGGCGATGGACCCCAAGCGGCTCTCCCTGCGCCCGTACGCCAAGGCTCCCGAGCTCGATCTCCAGTCGATGACCGAGGACTACCTCACCTACGGCCACCGGATCGAGCAGTACATCACGGACACCGCGCGCCTCACCTGGGACGTGCTCGACAGCGGCGGCAACGTGGTCTTCGAGGGCGCCCAGGGCACGCTGCTCGACATCGACCACGGGACGTATCCGTTCGTGACCTCGTCGAACGTGGTCGCCGGCAGCGCGTGCGCGGGAGCGGGCGTCGGGCCGAAGGACATCGACGAGGTCTGGGGGGTCGCCAAGGCGTACGCGACGCGGGTCGGCGCCGGGCCGTTCCCGACCGAGCTCGACGACGACCTCGGGCACGCCATCCGTGAGGCCGGGGGCGAGTACGGCACCACGACGGGCCGCGCCCGCCGCGTCGGCTGGCTCGACCTCGTCGCCCTCCGCTACGCCGCTCGCATCAACGGGCTCGACCACCTGGCGATCACGAAGCTCGACGTCCTCAGCGGCCTCGGCACCCTCAACGTCTGCACGCGCTACCGCGGCATCGAGGAGGCGAGCTTCGACGCCTATCCCTACCACCAGACCGTCATGCACCAGGCGGCCGGCGACTACGAGCGGCTCCCCGGCTGGGACGAGGACATCGGCGACGTCCGCGACGAGCGCGACCTCCCGCAGGCCGCGCGCGACTACCTCGCCTACATCGCCGACTTCGTCGGCGTCCCGATCGCGCTCGTGGGCGTCGGCGCCGGGCGGGAGCAGACGTTCTGGACCGAGTCCGGTCGCGACACCGCGGCCGCCCGCGCCGCCGCCGCGCCCGCCTAGGCGCGGATCACCCGCGAGTCCACGATCATGTCGTGGAGGGCGCGGTTCTCCTCGTCCCAGAGCGGCCACAGGTAGTCGGCGAGTTGCGCCAGACCGCCGGTCGCGCCGCCCGCGATCCCGAACAGCAGCGCCTTGACGGCCACCTCGCGCAGCATCGCGTAGCCGAAGTCGACCGGCCGTCCGTTCGCCCGCACGACGCGGATGCCGAGCGCCATCCGCCCCAGCGTCTGCCCGTTGGTGCGCGCCATGAGCGCCGGCGCGTAGAGCAGCGCCACGAGCGAGACGCAGACCACTGCGATCACGAAGCCGACGATGATCGAGACGACGCCGACGTCGTCGCCGGCGAAGAACCCGATCGAGAACGGCGCCGTGAGCGCCACGAGGAGGATCAGCGCGCCGATGCCGACGATCACCCAGTCGATCAGGGTCGCGCCGACGCGCGGCCACCAACCGGCGAGCTCGTGCCGGCCGGCGACGGGCTCCATCGCCTCGGGTGCAACCGGCGGCCCGCCGGCTCCCGGCGGCGGCATCGTCGTGTAGCCAGGGGTCTGCGTGTCCGGGCGCTGTTCCGACATGGGGCCGACTCTACCGGCCGCGGAGCGCCGCCACCACGCGCTCCCCGGCCCGCCCGTCGCCGTACAGCGGCGGGCGCTCGGCCGGCAGCGGGCGCTCGAGCGCGGCCACCGCGGCGGCCGGATCGAGATCGACGAGGACGTTCCAGCCGGCGTCGACGGTCTCGGTCCACTCGGTCGTCGACCGCAGCGTCACGCACGGCACGCCGGCGAGATAGGCCTCCTTCTGGACGCCGCCGGAGTCGGTGAGCACGCCGCGGGCGTGTAGCAGTAGCGCCGTGAAGTCGAGGTACCCGAGCGGCGGGGCGAGCCGGACGCCGGACGCCAGCGGCTCGAACAGGCCGCCCGCGTCCAGGCGCGCCCGCGTGCGCGGGTGCAGCGGCAGCACGACCGGGCCCGGCACCGCGAGCAGCACGTCGACGAGGCGCGCGAGCCGCTCCGGATCGTCCACGTTCCCCGCGCGGTGGGCGGTCGCGAGCAGGTAGCCGCCGGGCTCGACCCCGGCGTCCGCCAGCGCCTGTGTGCGCTCCCGCGCCCGCGGCGCCAGCAGCTGCGCGACGTCGACCATCACGTCCCCCACCACGACAACCTCTCCCGCGACACGTTCGCCCCGCAGAGTCTCGGCCGCCCGCTCGGAGGAGCACAGCAGCAGCGACGACGCATGGTCGGCGAGCACGCGGTTGAGCTCCTCCGGCATGGTCCGGTCGTACGAGCGCATTCCGGCCTCGACGTGGGCGACCGGGACGTCGTGCTGCGCGCCGGCGAGGGCGCCGGCGAGCGTCGAGTTGGTGTCCCCGTACACGAGCAGCACGTCCGGTCGCGCCTCTCCGATCAGCGGCTCGAGCGCCGCCAGCATCCGGGACGTCTGCGCCGTGTTAGTGCCGCCGCCGAGGTCGAGATGATGGTCAGGCCGTGGCA
>DASTIC010000026.1:0-3593 GCA_035717845.1 Solirubrobacteraceae bacterium | reverse complement strand
GCGCTCGCCGCCGCGGGCGCCGAGATCGTGCGCGACACCGAGCTGGTCGGCGTCTCCTGCTCGGAGGGCCGGGTGCGGGAGATCGAGCTTCGCGACGGGTCCGGCGAACGGCGCGCCGAGGCCGTCGAGGAGCTGATCCTGGCCGTGCCCCCGGCCGCCCTGACCCGGGTCGCGCGCTCCGGGCCGCGCGGCCGGCGGCTCGTCGAGGCCGCGCCCGAGCTCGCCGAGATCTCGCGCCTGCGCAGCCAACCCGTCCCGATCCTGTACCTGTTCCTCAAGCGCCGCCTGCACGTCCCGGCGGAGCCCGTCGGGCTGGCGGGCTCGCGCTTCGGGCTCGCGTTCACGGACATCTCGCAGACCTGGCAGGGCGTGCCCGAGCTGGCCGGCCGGACCGTGCTGGCGCTCTCCGCGTCCGATCCGTACGGGCTTCCCGGGACCGGCGACGCCGACGACGCGATGGCGATGCTGCGCGAGCTGTCGGGCTATCTCGGCGTGGACGCCGGCGGCGGCTGGGGCGGCTCGCCCGACGTCGACTGGGAGCTCACGCGCTACGCCTCCAACGCGGACTCGCAGCTGTTCGTCAACGAGACCGGCAGCGACGTCTACCGGCCGCCGACCGACTGCCGCGAGCTCGTGAACCTGGCGTTCGCCGGCGACTTCACCGACAACCGGATCGGGATGACGACGATCGAGTCCGCGGTCACGAGCGGGCTCGAGGCCGCGCAGGCGATCGTGGCCCGGCGCGGCGGCCGGCGCGTGCCGATCTTCGAGCCGCGCGCGCTGCCGTCCGCGCTGTGGCTGTGGTTGCGCTACGCCTGCATGCCCTACGCCGCCGGCGCGTCCGCCTGGTCGCGCGCCGCGACGCTGCTGCGGCCTCAGCGCTGAGAGAGCAGCCGCACCTCGTCCACGAGCGCCAGCAGCGGCGCCGGATCGCCGGCGAACTCCCGCGCCTCCGCGCGCGCCGCGTCGGCGATCCCGTCGAGGACGTGCTCGGCGTCGTCGAGCTGCTCGCGGCAGGCGGCGGCCAGGCGGGCGAGCCGCGCCGGGTCGTCGTCGTCGATCGCGAACAGCGCGCGGATCTCGGGCTCGCGGATCGCGAGCGCGGCCGGCAGCGTGAGGATGCCGTCTCGGATGTCCTCCTCCCCGCCGCCGCCGAGCGCCTCGAGGCCGCGCTGGTCGCCGACGTCGTCGCAGCCGTGGTAGAGCACGCCGAGCAGGTGCCCGTACTGGCGCAGCCGCTGCGAGCGCGCCCCCAGGACGGCGCAGATCTCGAACATCGAGCCCGTGTCCTCGCCCGCGATCCGGCGCCAGTCCTCGACGCCCAGGGGCCGGCGCCGCAGCCGCCACTGCAGGCACTCGGCCGCGCCCAGCCGGCGCAGCAGCTCGGACAGGTGCCGGACCGTGAACGGGTCCTCGGCGGCCGCTTCGAACGCGTCGGCGACGAGGTAGCCCGAGGCCATCAGGGCCGGCAGCGGGCCGAACCGCTTCTGGATCGTGTCGATCCCGCGCCGCTCGTCGGAGCCGTCGAGCACGTCGTCGATCACCAGCGACATGTTGTGCATCAGCTCGACCGCGAACGCGAGCTCCACCGCGCGCTCGTCGGGCTCGCCGTGCAGCGCGCGGTGGCAGGCGAACAGCGTGAGCGGGCGGAAGTGCTTCGGGGTGCCCGCGAACGCCCACCGCAGCGGCTCGCGCAGCTCGTCGTCGACCCGGTCCAGCCAGCGGTCCAGCCGCCCGCGCAGGCGCGCGATCTCGGCCTCGGCGCCGAGCCCGGCGATCACGACGTCGCCGGCGACGGTCATGGCTTGACCCGGTAGGGACGGCGCGAGGCCTGCGGCGCGGTGGGACGCGTGAGCGCGTCGAAGGCGTCGAGCCCGCGCCGCCACTCACGCCATGACGTCTCGGCCGTCTCCCGCGCCAGCGCCAGCACCTCGTCGCGCAGCTCGGCCTGCGCCCGCTCGGTCCCGAGCGAGGCGTCGAGCGCCAGCGGCACCAGCGGCGGCGTGCGCGTGGCGACGAGGGCGAGGCACTTCGACCCCGCCCGCAGCGCCGTCGTCGAGCCGACGAGCGAGCCGGCGGCGAGCATGCGGGGGACGAGAAGCCGGCTCACGGTCGCCGTAGGCTACCCGCGGCCGGCTTCTCATGTCCGCTACTGACCGTCGCCCACGTAGCCCTTCTCGTACTGGAAGATGCGCAGCCCGCGGTCGCGATCCGAGCCGAGGATGTAGGTCTTGCCGCCCATCTTGTGCACCTCGACGCCCCAGTAGTTCGAGCCGCCGCGCTCGACGAACGCGCCGACCTCTTCGAGGCCGCCCGAGTTGTACCTGAGCACGCGCATGCCGAGCGCGTAGTGGGAGACGTAGACCAGGTTCTGGTCCGGATCGGTCGCCACCTCGTGGACGCTGAGGTCGCCGTAGCCCTCGGCGAGCTTCGGGTCCTGGTTCTCCGGCGGCGCGTAGAAGTCGACCTCGGTCAGCTTCTTGGCGCTGTTCGGCGTGGCGCGGTACATGTGCGTGTAGCCCCAGCCGTCGAAGATCGCGGAGATGTTCACGGGCTGGGCCGGGCCGGCCGGCGGGGTCGGCGTGCCGGTGGCCGCGGCGGTGCTGTCACAGGTGTAGCCGTCCAGCGAGGCGCCGAGGATCCGGAAGCCGTCGGTCCGCGAGACGAAGATCGCCGGGATGTCGGTGACCGCGAGCATGTTCACGAGCGTCTCGCAGCCGTCCACGCCCGTGCGGTTGAAGACGATCGTCGAGGTGTAGCCCGCGGCCTTGGCCAGGTCGATCTTGACCTGGAAGTCGCAGACGCCGCGCTCGATCACCGCGATCTGCGCGCCGGCCTCGGCCGCGCTCGGGAACGAGCCCGCCTCGCACGCGAGGCCGAGGAACCGCGTCGGCCCCACGACCGAGGTCTGGTTGTCGATCGGCTTGGCGTCGCCCGCCTGGACGGCGGTGAACTCGCTGCCGTTGTGCGGGCCGCCGGTGATCGTGGCCTTGACCCGGAAGGGATCGAAGTCCTCGTCGGTGGCGAAGAAGAACTGGTTGTCGCGGGTGAACTCGGCCTGGTGCGCGTTGCCCTCGGGCGTCAGCCCGGAGCTGTTGGCCGGGTCGCGCATGGCGAAGTCGGTGTCGGCGAGGATCACCGGGTCCTTGACCGTCGGCTGCGTCACGTCGAGCTGGACGTAGCCGCCGTCCCAGTAGGACATCAGCATCACGTCCTTGCCGCCGATCTTCTTGACCACCATGTCGTGGCTGAAGACCGCATCGCCGTGCGGGCGGCCGGGGCCGGTCTGCGCGGTCGAGTCGAGGTTCCACTCGGCCACGAGCTTCGGCTTGGACGGGTTGGTGATGTCGAGGATGTCGACGTCGAGTTCCTCCATGTCGTCGACGAGGACGACGTACCAGCGGCCGTCGCCCTGGCTCTGCCAGGCGAACGCGGAGTGCGTCTGGTTGGCCTTGGTCTGGGGCACGCCGCCCGACTGCGAGCCGTCCTTCTTCGTGAAGTCGCCCGCGCCCTCGACGAGCTTCTTCGGGCGGTTCGGGTTGGAGACGTCCACGAGCGAGATGCCGCCGATGCCGTTGGTCGTGCCCGGGCAC
>DASTIC010000025.1:0-4829 GCA_035717845.1 Solirubrobacteraceae bacterium | reverse complement strand
GGCTCTTCGGATGGTCGCCGGCCTGGAGGAGATCACCGAGGGCACGCTCTCGATCGGCGACCGAGCCGTCAACCACCTCCCGGCGCGAGATCGGGACGTCGCGATGGTCTTCCAGAGCTATGCGCTCTACCCGCATCTGTCGGTCTTCGAGAACATCGCCTTCGGACTGAAGGTGAACAAGGTGCCGCGACGCGTCATCAGGCAGCGCGTTGAGCAGGCGGCGGAGCTCCTGGAACTCGGCGACTTGCTGCGTCGAAAGCCTCGCGCGCTATCGGGAGGTCAGCGGCAACGCGTCGCGATGGCTCGCGCGATCGTGCGCGAGCCTGCGGTGTTTCTGATGGACGAGCCGCTCTCGAATCTCGATGCGCAGCTTCGCGTTCATACGCGGGCCGAGATCGGCCGTCTTCAACGGCGGCTCGGCACGACGACGATCTACGTCACGCACGACCAGGTCGAGGCGATGACGATGGCCGACCGCGTCGCGGTGATGCGCAACGGCAGGCTGCAACAGTTCGCAACCCCGCAGGAGGTTTACGATCGGCCCGCCAACGTCTTCATCGGCGGCTTCATCGGATCGCCGGCCATGAACCTGGTCGACGGGACGATTCAACGCTCGAACGGTGCGGTCACGGTGCTCCTCGGGGGTCAGCGTCTCGCGCTCGACGCCTCCGTTCTCGCTCGACGGCCTCGCCTCGGCGAGTACCAAGGTAGGCAAGTCATCGTCGGGATCAGACCCGAGAACATCGGGGACGCTGCGCTCGTTCGCGAGCCGCACGAGGATCGGCTGCTCCACGGAACGGTCGAGCTGCGAGAGGAGCTTGGACCTGAGCTCTTCGTGCACTTCAGCGCGCCGGACGTCCAGCTCGCCGATACGGCGACGATCGCGGAGCTGCCGCGGGATGCTGGCACCGTGCGCGCGGGCAGCGACTCCGACGGGCTCCTCGTCGGCCGGTTCGGGCCGGAGTCGGACGTTCGCGAGGGAAGGCCGGTCGACGCCGTGGTCGACACCGGGCGTCTCCACTTCTTCGACCCTGAGACGGGACTCGGGATCTACGCGATCGATGAGGAAGGAGCGATGGCATGAGGGTTCTCGTGCGCACCTCTGGAAGCGATGCCGATCAAATGGTCGCGCGGGAACGGCGTCCGGCGGATTCGAGTCCGGCTGTCACGAGCGAAGACGTCGCCAGCCTTGCCCAGGCGCTGCGTGAGGCCAAACGAGCCCACAAGGTGGCCCTGGCCGAGCTGCGCCAGGCGGACGTCGATCCGGTCGAGGACTGGGCAGTCTGGTACGCCGAATACCTGCTAGGTGTGCGCTGATGGATGACCAACGCGCCCGTGATCTACTCGCGGCCGAGCGCCAGCGACTCGAGCGCGAACTTGCTCGGCACATGCACGAGGACGACGGCGAGCAGTCGGATCCGTTTTTCGACCCTGGGAACTTGGCCGCGAAGCTGTATCAGGACGAGCTGGAGGAGAGTCTGGCACAGGGCCTGGGTGTGCAGCTTGCCGCCCTCAAGCGCGCCGAGCAGCGTCTTGCGGCCGGGACGTATGGACTCTCGATCGAGAGTGGCGAGCCGATCCCAGACGAACGTCTCGAGGCATTGCCGACCGCCGAGAGGACGGTGGAGGAAGAGCGCGCGCGGGCCGGGCGCCACGAGCGCTGACGGCCACCCGCCGACCCGCGACCGATCACGCCGGATCGAGCGCCGCGAGCCCGCGCAGGTCGACGCACGTGACACCGCGAGCCTCGACGAAGACCATGACGACGCTGCCGCACTGTCGGCACCGGGCGACCTCGCCGGGCGCCCGGAGATAAACGCGGAACTCGCCGACCATGCTGCGCGCTCCACAGCTCGCGCAGGTCCCGAACTCGGTGGTACGGGCGCTCGCGCGGCGGCCAGGTGACCTCTTGGCCTAGCTCTGCCGTGGGACCGTGCCCGCGGGCGGAACGTCTTTGGGCGGCCGTGACTTGATGACCTTGTCGTCCGGCGACAGCAGACAGCGCGCGAGCCAAGGCACCTGCTCGGGGTCAGCAGGAACCTTCTCGACTGGAACGCTCGTCTCCCAAGGTTCCGAGTATTTGAGCCTCACGGGTAGCTCTGGGTCGAGCAGGTCTACGCGAGGCTCCGTGTCGAACCAGACATGCGTTACAACGATGTCGCGGTCGCGCGATGCATTGGTGACCGTCACGAAGTACTCGTCTCCGCCCGCTTCGATGGTCTCCGGATCAGGACCGACGGCGCTAAGAGCGCGCGTACTCGCGACGCCGCCGACGAAGGCAGCCATTGCGTATGTCCTGTATGCGCGGTGAACGGTCAGTTTGACCTTGCGCCGCGATTGGTGCAGCGAGCGCGCCCATCGTGCGACCGACCACGCGGGTCCAATGGCGAAGGTTGGGAACGGCACTTACGCGACCTCGGCGCGGAGTCTGACGCCGTGGAAGGGCGGACTCAAGCGAAGGGCCGCGCCCAGAGCCCGAGGGTCCGGGCGCTACTCGAGAGCACATCTTCGAGTCGGGCCGCCTCCTCGAGCGCGCGCTCGCCGAGGCAAAGAGTGCTCGCTCGGACTTCTGGCAGCGGGTCTCCTCGGCGGACTCAGCTGCAGTGAGGGTTGAGCCCTCTGCGGAGTCGGCGCATCGAGGCCCTCCGGGGCAGGGAGGTGCCCCACGATCTGGAGAGAGCCGCGATCATGCGGACGTTGGCCGGTAGGGCAACTCGAATGTCTCAGTACGAGGCCTCTCTTGCCGGATTACTCCGTCACTCGTAACTCGCCGAGGGGGCGAAGCCGGGGCTGGAGATGAAGGGGTCCGCGGTTCGAGTCCGCGCGTCGGCTTCAATGAGCTCAGCATGTATGTGGAGCCCGCGCCCGACCGCGCGGAGGCGCTCGCGGCGCGGGTCGCGGCCACCGTCCGGTCGTGGCGGTTCGTCGGCGCGCTCCTGCTCTCGATCATCGTGTGGCTGGTGGTGAACGCCGTCTGGCAGCCTTCGAGCCGTACCCGTTGATGATGATCACCGGACTCGCGCGGGCCTCGCCACGGTGGCGGCCCTGCAGGGGCCCCTCATCCTGCTGGCGCAGGGGCGGGCCGCACGACGAGGCTCTCGCGCCTCTTCGAGCTCGCGGTTCTCCTCGCCGACACGATGGGTCGCGGACTCGCGGATCGAGGGTTGAGCCGCGCCCGTTGTACTCGAAGGTGCGGATCCCGCCGACATTCACGGAGCGCGGGAGACCCCTGGGCAGGTCGGCGCGGCCCTCAGGGAGGCCGGCCGGCGCTCCCGGGGGCGCGCCGGCCGGCTCGGAGGACTGGTGTCAGGCATCGCTTGGCCTCGGGTGGTGCTTCACCTCAGACCTCACGCTGAGCGGCGTCGGCCGCCGTCGCCAGCGCGGTGACGGCGTCGAAGAACTGCTGCGACTGCCCGGCGAAGAGGCCCGACTGCGCGAGCCCGGTCGCGGCGGCGACTGCGCCGGCGTTCTCGGTGCTGCACGGGCGGATGACCGAGCAGAGCGCCAGGTCCTCCCGGAGGAACCGCGTCGGCTCCGGGAAGATCGCCTCCGAAAGCTCGCGGTTCCTGCGCAGGTCCGGGAACCGCAGCCCGTCCTTGGTGTCCAGGCCGAAGAGCCCCTCGAGCGACTTGTGGAACGCCGAGAAGTGGTAGACCTCGGTCGGCCCGATCGCGGCGAGGATGCGCAGGACGTCGAGGCTCGACGCCTTCGGGATCAGCGAGCAGTAGAGGCTGCTTCCGCCCTGCTCGATCGCGGCGAAGTGGAAGGCGGCCGAGTGCGCGACGCCTTGCATCTTCGCCTGCGATAGTGAGCGGGTCGGGATCGTCGGCCGGTTCTGGATCTCGACGAGCTGCGGGAAGGTTGCGCCGAAGTCGGGGTTGTCGGCGCTGCGGTAGCGCGTGTACCAGCTCGTGTCGACCGTCAGCCTGGTTAGGTTCGTCAGGCGGCCGCGGTCCTCCGCGCCCGGCACGTCGACCGAGGGCAGGGTGCGGAACGGGTCGAGGTTGATCGGCTCCTCGCCGATCGCGGCGAGGAAGGAGTTGATGAGCGCGGCGTGGCTGCGCTCGTCGTCGCGGTCGTCGCAGACGTAGCGGATCAGCGACCGGTCGATCCGCCGCAGGGCCTTGTTGTAGGAGGGGTTGGCGACGGCCAGCTCGCAGTACTGCTGCCAGAGGTCGTCCTCGAGGAGCTCCGCAGCGGCGAGGAACTTGAGGATTGCGATGTCGCCGGGTGTCACGGCATCCCGGTCGATCGGGCCGAAGGCCCCCGCGACCTTCGCCATCGCGGCCGGGCTTCCGGCCGCGGCCGCCGCCAGGGTGGCACCCAGCACGGCGCCGCCCCTCAGGAACGTGCGCCGGTCGGCGCGGCCGGCACCAGGTGCGGTCAGGATCGGATCGGACAGGGACATTGATCTTCCTCCTGATTCGAATTGGTCGGTGGGTTGGTCGACGTCAACCTGCCGCTCGATCCGACGTTTCCGGACACCGGGAGGTGACAAGGGGACGGTGGTGGTGACCTCCCGCGATCGTGGGCGACGCCCGCATCGACGTCGGCCCCGGCGCGTGCGCGGCGCTCCCGCGCGGCATCCTGCGTGGTGCAGCTTGCCGCCCTCGAACGCGCCGAGCAGCGCCTGGCGGCCGGGACCTACGGCCTCTCGATCGACAGTGGCAAGCAGATCCCGGACGAGCGTCTCGAGGTGTTGCCAACGGCTGAGCGGACGGCGAAGGAAGAGCGCGCGCGGGCCGGGCGCCACGAGCGCTGACGGCCACCCGCCGACCCGCGACCGATCACGCCGGATCGAGCGCCGCGAGCCCGCGCAGGTCGACACA
>DASTIC010000024.1:0-44350 GCA_035717845.1 Solirubrobacteraceae bacterium | reverse complement strand
CACGATGGCGGAGTACTTCCGCGACGAGGAGGGGCAGGACGTGCTCCTCTTCATCGACAACATCTTCCGCTTCGTGCAGGCGGGCTCCGAGGTCTCCGCGCTGCTCGGCCGCATGCCGTCGCAGGTCGGCTACCAGCCCACGCTCGAGTCGGAGATGGGCCAGCTTCAGGAGCGCATCACGTCGACCCGCAAGGGCTCGGTCACGTCGATCCAGGCCATCTACGTGCCGGCCGACGACCTCACGGACCCGGCCCCGGCCTCGGTGTTCGCCCACCTCAACGCCACGACGACGCTCTCGCGGGCGATCTCCGAGAAGGGCATCTACCCGGCGGTCGACCCGCTCGACTCGACCTCGACGATCCTCAAGCCCGAGATCGTCGGCGAGGAGCACTTCACGGTGGCCAACGAGGTCAAGCAGGTGCTCCAGCGCTACCGCGAGCTCCAGGACATCATTGCCATCCTCGGCATCGACGAGCTCTCCGACGAGGACAAGGTGCTCGTGCAGCGTGCCCGCCGGATCGAGCGCTTCCTGTCCCAGCCGTTCCACGTGGCGGAGGCCTTCACCGGCACGCCGGGCCAGTACGTGCCGATCGGCGAGACCGTGCGATCGTTCCGCGAGATCCTCGACGGCAACCACGACGAGCTGCCCGAGTCGGCGTTCCTGCTCAAGGGCTCGATCGACGACGTCGTCGAGGCGTCGAAGAGGGACCGCTAGTGGCGCGCACCCCGTTCCAGGTCGAGGTCCTCACGCCGGAGGGCGAGGTCTTCAACGACGAGGTGGAGATGGTCTCCACCAAGACGACGGTCGGCTCGATCGGCCTGCTGGCCAACCACCAGCCGCTGCTCGCGATGCTCGACCCGACCGAGCTGCGGCTCTACAAGACCGAGTCCGACGTCGTCCGCTTCGCCCAGGGCGAGGGGTTCCTCCAGGTGGCGGGAACCCACGCCCTCGTGCTGGTCGACGAGGCGTTCTCGATCGAGGACCTCGACACCGGGGACCTGCGCTCGCGGCTCGAGCGGGCCGAGCAGGAGCTCTCGAGCGCCGAAGAGGGCACCGAGGAGCACCGCGCAGCGGCGCGCAGCAAGCGCCGCTACGAGGCGTTCCTCAAGCTCGCCGAGGGCTAGGCGTACTCCCGGTCCGGGGCCGGCTGCGCGAGCGGCTCGGCCGGCCTGCCGACGGCGATCAGCTCGCGCACGAAGGCCAGCGCGGCCTCGTGCACGCCCTCGGCGCGCCGCCGGCTCGCGTCCTTGACCGCGATCCGCCCCGCCAGGGTCCCGGCCGCGTCGTCGCCCAAACGGCCGTCAGGGAGCAGCGGGCGCAGCGGGAGCAGCCGGCGCGGGCCGCGGCGGCGCTGCTCGTGCCGCGACTGGGCCCACCGCAGGCACATCCGGGCCCGCTCGGCCTGCACGCCCGCCACGGCACGGGTGCCGACGACCTCGGCCGCGAGGGGCAGCAGGTCCTGCCGCCGCGCGTCGTCGATCCCGTCGTTGTAGGTGCGCAGGAAGCCGGCGATCACCGGGTCGACGCAGCGTGGGCGGTCGCTGAAGGGCTCATCGGCCAGCATCGAGGACAGCTCCATCACGCACGCCCCGTGGTCGGGGTCGCGGTGCTTCCCCTGGGAGAGCCGTACGGTCTGGTGGGTCGCCTGGGACATGGCAGCTCCTTCCGTTTCTCGCCTACCTCTGAGTCTCCCACGCGCCGCTACTCTCCTGCGAGTGGATGAACGGGTTCTGACCGAGCGCCTGGTCACCTACGACACGTCCACCGCTGAAGGCCTGCACGCGGCGGCGGGCTTCGTCAAGGGGTGGCTGGAGGCGCGCGACATCGACGTGGAGGCGCATCGCTTCGGCGATCTGCACGCGCTGACCGCGGCGGTGGGCGGCGCCGACGATGTCCCGACCGTCGTCTTCCACGGCCATCTCGATGTCGTGCCCGGCCACGGCGAGCAGTTCCAGCCCCGCATCGAGGGCGACCGCCTGTACGGGCGTGGCGCCTATGACATGAAGGGCGGCCTGGCGACGATGATGTGCGCCGCCCACGACCTCTGCGACCAGACCGACGTGCGCGTGCGGCTCGTGATCGTGCCGGACGAGGAGTCCGAGGACATCGAGCGCCGCTCGAGCGACGACCTGGTGCGCCGCGGCTACGTGGGCGACTTCGCGATCACCGGCGAGCCGACCAACCTGCACATCGGGATCCAGGCCAAGGGCGTGCTCGCCTGCCGGATCCACGTGCGGGGGCGGGCCGCCCACGGCTCCACCCCATGGCTGGGGGACAACGCGATCGTGAAGGCGGTCGACGTGTTCCGGCGAATCGAGTCCATGCCGTTCTCCCGCGAGTCGTCGGAGATGTTCGACCGGCCGTCGATCAACCTCGGGCGCATCGTCGGGGGCGACGCGCCCAACAAGGTGCCCGACGCCTGCGTGATGGACATCGACATCCGCTACCTGCCCAACCAGGATCCCGGCGACATCCTCGAGGAGATCCGCGCGATCCCGGACCTCGACGTCAAGCGGACGTTCGTGTTCCCGCCCGCCCACGTGTCGCGCTCGAACCCGTACGTGCGCGCGCTGTGCGAGACCGTCGGCCCGCAGGGCGACGGCGCATCGGTGTCCGTGGGCCGCGACGGCGCGTCCGATGCCGTCTCGTTCCTCCGTGCCGGCATCCCCGCCGTCGAGTTCGGCCCTGCCGGAGCCGGCCACCACGGGCCCGAGGAGTGGGTCTCGATCCGCTCGCTGGCGAACTACCGCGAGCTGCTCGTCACGTTCGCCCGCGGGCTGCCCGCGCGGCTCGCCGAAGGCGCGGTCCCGCTGCGCGCGGTCGAGGGCGGCGCAGCGTGAACCCGAGCGGCGAGCGTCCGCCCCGGCTGGGGCTCAAGATGGTGCTGCGCGCGCTGCTCGCGTGCGTGGTGGTTGCGGCGCTGACCGCGACCGCGGTCGCCACCGCGGTCCTGCGCGAGGTCGAGGACATCACGGCACCGTTCCGCGACGGGCGCGTGGCGAACATCGACGTGCCGGAGCTCGACAAGGCCGAGGCCGGCGGGCCGCGCACCTTCATGATCCTCGGCTCCGACCAGCGCAAGGGCGTCGACGCCGGCGCCGGAGCCCGGTCCGACACGATCCTCCTCGCCCGTGCGGACCCGGACAAGGACGCGATCGCGGTGATGTCGATCCCCCGCGACCTCAAGGTCGCGATCCCCGGACACGGCGAGGGCAAGATCAACGGCGCGTTCGAGCTGGGAGGCAAGAAGGGCGGCCCGCGGCTGACCGTGCGGACCGTCAAGAAGCTGTTCGAGGACGCGACCGGCAAGCCGTTCCCGATCACCAACGTGATGGTCATGGACTACGGCGCGTTCCAGGAGGCGGTCGACCGCGTGGGCGGCGTCTACGTCGACATCGACCGCGACTACTTCAACGACAACTCGGCGGGCGAGAACTACGCGACGATCGACGTCAACCCGGGCTACCAGAAGCTGATGGGCCGCGACGCGCTCGACTACGTGCGCTACCGGCACGGGGACAACGACCTCGTCCGCGCCGCCCGCCAGCAGGACTTCCTGCGCCAGGCCAAGAACGCCGCAGGCGTCCGCCGGCTGCTCTCGCTCGGCCAGAGCAAGAAGCTCGTGCGCGTCTTCAGCCGCTACGTCCAGGTCGATCGCTCGCTGCGCTCGACCAAGCAGGTCTTCTCGATGCTGCGGCTCGTGCTCTACCTCGCGCAGGAGAACCCGAAGATCAACGAGGTGCGCTTCCGCGTGCAGGAGGCGCGCAACCCGCAGCTCGACTCGAACCTCTACGTGCGTAACGCCGACCTGCGCAAGATCCGCTCGGAGTTCATGAACGCCAAGGGCTCCGCGGAGCCGCGCGAGCCGTCCACGGGCCCGACGGCGCGCGACCGCGAGTTCGACAAGGTCCGCCGCAAGCGCAAGCGCAAGCCGGTGGCCGTTTCCGGCCTGGAGGACACGCGGCGCGAGGGCGAGGACCAGGCCGTGATCGCCGACCCCAAGCTCAAGTTCCCGTTCTACTTCCCGACCGTGCGGGTCACCGGCTCCTCGTACGCGGGCACCGAGCCGCGGGTCTACAAGATCCGGGACGAGCGGGGCAAGAAGCACGCGGCCTACCGGATGGTCCTGCGCGCTCCCGGGATCGGCGAGTACTACGGCGTCCAGGGGCTGACCTGGAAGTCGCCGCCGCTGCTCGACGACCCGGACCGCACGGTCACCCACAAGGGCCGCAGGCTGCGGCTGTACTACGACGGCCGTGCGCTCCGCCTCGTGGCGTGGCGGACCAAGCGCGGCGTCTACTGGGTCTCCAACACGCTCACGCACTCCGTCGGCGAGGCCCAGATGCTCGAGATCGCTGCTTCTCTGCGGCGACTCAAGCAGTAGGCTGGACCGCCCGGATGAGCAGCGCGAGCAGAGAGCCAATCGGCGTCATCGGCACGGGCTACGTGGGCCTCGTCACCGCCGCCGGGTTCGCCGAGCTGGGCAACGAGGTGTGGTGCATCGACATCGACGAGGCCAAGATCGAGGGCCTGCGCGCCGGCCGGATGCCGATCTGGGAGCCCGGCCTCGAGGAGCTCGTCGCCCGTCACCGTGACCGGCTGCACTTCTCGACCGACCTGCGCGACGCGTTCGAGCACGCGCGGCTGCTGTTCGTCGCGGTCGGCACGCCGCCGACCTACTCGGGCGACGCCGACCTCTCCGCCGTCTACGCGGTCGTGGACGCGATGCCGGCCTCCGACCGCCACGCGCTGGTCATGAAGTCGACGGTGCCGGTCGGCACCGGCGACAGCATCAAGCGGGCGTTCGAGGAGCAGGGCAAGGGCGGCTTCTCGTACGTCTCCTGCCCGGAGTTCCTCAAGGAGGGCTCCGCCCTGAAGGACTTCCTCGAGCCCGATCGCGTGGTAGTGGGCGACGACGGCGACTGGGCCGGCGACGCGGTGGTCGATCTCTACGCGCCGCTCGAGGCTCCGCTCGTGCGCACCGACGTCCGCAGCGCCGAGATGGTCAAGCTCGCCTCCAACGCGTTCCTCGCCACCAAGATCTCGTTCATCAACGAGATCGCCAACGTCTGCGAGGAGACCGGCGCCGACGTCGTCGAGGTCGCCCGCGGGATGGGGCTCGACGACCGCATCGGCCCGAAGTTCCTCCAGGCCGGGATCGGCTTCGGGGGCTCGTGCTTCCCGAAGGACGTGGCCGCGCTCAAGCAGCTCGCGGGCAACTCCGGGTACCACTTCCAGCTCCTGAACTCCGTGATCGAGGTGAACGAGCTCCAGAAGCGCCGGGTGATCGCCAAGCTCCAGAAGCACCTCGGGAACCTCGTCGGCAAGGAGATCGGGCTGCTCGGGCTGGCGTTCAAGGCGAACACCGACGACATGCGCGAGGCCTCGTCGCTCGTGCTGTCGGCGCGGCTCCAGGCGGCTGGCGCGCGCGTGCGCGCGTACGACCCGGTCGCCGAGCAGGAGGCGCGCAAGCTGATCCGGGGGATGCAGTTCTGCGCGTCGGCGGCCGAGGTGGCGCGGGGGGCGGACGCGGTGGTGCTCGTGACCGAGTGGCCCGAGTTCGCCGCGCTCGACCTCCGGGAGCTGGCCGGCGAGATGCGGGGGTCGTTGGTGGTCGACGGGCGCAACTTCCTCGATCCGGAGGCGGTCGTCTCCGCCGGACTGACCTACGAGGGCGTCGGCCGCGCGGCGATGCGGGGGGCCGTCCCGGCCCTCGAGGGGGACTGATGCAGGCGCTGATCCTGGCCGGCGGCGAGGGCACGCGGCTGCGGCCGCTCACCTCGACCGTCCCCAAGCCGGTCATCCCGCTCGTGGACCGCCCGTTCGTGCGCTTCATGCTCGACTGGCTGCGCGGGCACGGGGTCGACGACGTCGTGATGTCCTGCGGCCATCTCGCGAGTGGGGTGCGCAACGTGCTCGGCGACGGCAGCGCGTTCGGGCTCAGGCTGCGGTACATGGAGGAGCGCGAGCCGCTCGGCACCGGCGGGGCGCTGAAGTTCGCCGAGCCGCTGCTCGACGAGCGCTTCATGATGCTCAACGGCGACGTGCTTACCGATCTCGACCTCACCGGCCAGCTCACCCAGCACGAGCGCACGGCCGCGCTGGCGACGCTCGCGCTCACCCCCGTCGAGGACCCCTCGGCCTACGGGCTCGTCCGGACCGACGGCGACGGCGCGGTGACCGAGTTCGTGGAGAAGCCGTCGCCGGACCAGATCGACACCGCCAACATCTCCGCGGGCGTCTACGTGCTCGAGCGGCGCGTGCTCGACCTGCTCGAGCCCGACCAGCCGGCGTCGATCGAGCGCGACGTCTTCCCGCGGCTCGTCGGCGACGGCCTCTACGGGTGCGTGTCGGACGGCTACTGGCTCGACATCGGGACGCCCGAGCGCTACCTGGAGGGCACGTTCGACATCCTCGAGGGCACGGTCACGACGCCCGTGCGCGACCGGATGGGCGACAGCTACGTATGCGTGGAGGACGGCGTCGAGAGCGCGGGCCGGATCATCCCCCCGGCGCTCGTAGAGACCGGCTGCCGGATCGGCGAGGGCGCGCGGATCGGCGGCCGGGTCGTGCTCGAGCACGGCGTGGCGGTCGGCGCCGGCACGACGATCGAGCGGGCGGTCGTCATGCAGGGGACCGAGATCGGAGCGGGCTGCACGCTCGCGGGCTGCATCGTCGCCGGCGGGGTGCGGATCGGCGACCACTGCACGATCGACGGCATGAGCGTGCTCGGGGAGGGGGTCACGGTCGGCGACGGCAACGTGATCTCCAACGGCGCGCGGATCTTCCCCGGCGTCACGCTGCCCGACGGCGCGCTGCTCTTCTGATGGCCGGCCTCGACCGCGCAGCGGTCGCCGCCGTCGACTCGACGGGACAGGCGGCGGAGATGCTTGGCCTCGCGGAGCACCTGCGCGACGCGCTGTGGCGCGTGGACTCGGCGGCGATCGCCCCGGTCGACGCGGCGGGCGGGGTGGTCGTGGCGGGCATGGGCGGCTCGGCGGCGGGCGGCCGGCTCGCGCTCGCGGCGCTCGGGCCGCGGCTGCGGCGCCCGTTCGCGATCGCCGACGGCTACGCGCTTCCCGGCTGGGTCGGCGCCGACACGCTCGTGCTGTGCTCGAGCTACTCGGGCGCCACGGAGGAGACCCTGTCCGCCTACGACGACGCGACGGCGCGCGGGGCGCGGCGGCTGGTGGCCACCACCGGCGGCCCACTGGCCGAGCGCGCGCGGCGCGACGGCGTGCCGGTGATCCCGGTGCCGGGCGGCTTCCAGCCGCGGGCGGCGGTCGGCTACTCGCTGGTGGCAGGGCTCGAAGCGGCCGCGCTCGGCGGCGCCGCGCCGTCGCTGCGCGGCGAGGTCGAGGGCGCTGCTTCGCTCGCCCAAGGGCTCGCGGAGCAGTGGGGCCCGGACGGGCCGGAGGACGGCGAGGCGAAGGCGATCGCGCGGCGGCTGCACGGCACGGTGCCGGTGATCGCCGGGGCCGAGCTGGCCGCGGCGGCCGCGTACCGCTGGAAGTGCCAGATCAACGAGAACGCGGGACAGCCCGCGTTCTGCTCGCCGCTGCCGGAGCTCGACCACAACGAGGTCGTCGGCTGGCCGGCCGCCGCGGACTTCGGCCGCTTCTCCGCGGTCCTCCTCGAGGACCCCGGCGCGCACCCCCGCAACGTGCTGCGCGCCGAGCCGACCGCCGAGGCGGCAGCGGCGGGCGCCGAGATCGTCGAGCGCGTGAGCGCCCGCGGGGAGACGCGCCTGGAGCGCGTCGTGTCGCTCGTGCTCCTCGGCGACCTCGTCTCGCTCTACCTGGCGGTGCTGCGCGGCAAGGACCCGGCGTCGATCGAGCCGATCGACACGCTCAAGGCCGCGCTGGTCGAGCAGTGACGACGGTCCTCGTCGGCGGCATCGTGCGCACCATGGATCCGGCGCAGCCGGTGGCGCGCTCGCTCGTCGTCGAGGGCGACCGCATCGTCGCGCTCGACGAGGAGCCGGCCGGCGCCCGCCGCGTCGACCTCGACGGCGGCTGCCTGCTGCCGGGCTTCACGGACTCGCACGTCCACTTCCCGACGTGGGCACTCACGCGCCGCGAGCTCCAGCTCCGCGGGACGCGCGACGAGGTGCTCGCGCGGGTGGCGGAGGTGGCGCCGCGCGTGCCGCCCGGACGCTGGCTGCGCGGGTTCGGCTGGACGGGCTTCGAGCCGTCGCTCGAGCTGCTCGACGCGACGACGGGCGACGTGCCCACCGCGCTGCTGGCGCACGACTGGCACTCGCTGTGGGTGAACTCTGCGGCGCTGGCTCATGCGCGGGGCGACCTCGAGCGGCCCGGCGGCGAGGTCGACCTCGAGGCCGGCGTGCTGCGCGAGGAGGCCGCGTGGTCGTTCCGCGACCGCTTCACGCTCGCGACCCACGAGGAGCTCGTGGAGGCGACGCGCGCGGCGCTGCCGGTGGCCGCCGCGCGCGGCGTGACCGCCATCCACGACAAGGACGGGCTGATCGGCTCGCGCGAGGTCTTCGCCGCGCTCGAGCTGCCGTTCCGCGTCTGGCAGTCGCTGCCCGCGAAGCGGCTCGACGAGCGGCCCGACTACGTGAAGGCGTACATGGACGGCACGCTCGGCTCGCGGACCGCCCGGCTGCTCGACGGCAGCGGCGTCGAGATCACGAGCCGCGACGAGTTCGAGGCGATCGTGCGCGCGGCCACCGCCGCCGGCGTGCCCGTCGCCGTCCACGCGATCGGCGACCTCGCCAACCGCGAGGCGCTCGACGTCTTCGAGGCGGTGCCGGACGCCGTCCGCCCCCGCATCGAGCACGCCCAGTGCCTGCACCCCGACGACATCCCCCGCTTCGCGAGGCTGGGCGTCGCCGCCTCGATCCAGCCGTCGATGGCCGTCAGCGACGAGGCGGACGCCGAGCGCCTGTGGGCGGACCGGCTCGAGGGCGCGTACGCGTACCGGTCGCTGCACGCGTCCGGCGCCCGGCTGGCGCTCGGCTCCGACGCCCCCGTCGAGGAGATGGACCCGCTGCAAGGGTTGCGCGACGCAGTCCTGCGCGAGTGGCGCCCGCACGAGGCGCTGGACGTGCAGGCCGGGCTCGAGGCGCTGACCGTCACGCCGGCGTGGCTCGAGGGCAGCGACGAGCGCGGGCGGCTGATGCCCGGCATGCTCGCCGACCTCGTGATCCTCGACCGCGATCCGTTCGAGGACCTGGCGAACGCCACGGTCACCGACACCTGGCTCGGCGGGCGCAGTACGGTGAACCCATGACAACCCTTGCGGCGACCGAGATCGCCTCCATCGTCGACGGGAAGCCGCTCGCCGACGCGCCGGGAGGCCGCCTGACCTCCACGAACCCCGCCAACACGTCCGAAACCGTCGCCGAGGTGCGCCTCGGCGACGCCGAGACGTTCGTGACCGCGGCGCGCGCCGCGCGCGCCGCGCAGCGCGAGTGGGCCGCCGTGCCGGCGCCCGCCCGCGGACGGGTCATCGCCAACGTCGGCCGGCTGGTGGAGGCCAACAAGGAGGCGCTCGCGGAGCTCGTGACGCGCGAGGTCGGCAAGCCGTACCCCGAGTCGCTCGGCGAGGTGCAGGAGATCGTCGACACCTGCGACTTCTTCATCGGCGAGGGGCGCCGCCTGTACGGGCAGACCGTGCCGTCGGAGATGCCGAACAAGCAGCTCTTCACGTTCCGCATGCCGGTCGGCGTGGCGGCGATCATCACGGCCGGCAACTTCCCGGTCGCGGTCCCCGCCTGGTACCTCGTGCCCGCGATCCTGTGCGGCAACGCGGTCGTCTGGAAGCCCGCGGAGTACTCCCCGGCGCTCGGCGACGCGATGGCGCGCCTGTTCCACGCCGGCGGCGTGCCCGGCGGCGTGCTCAACGTGGTGCAGGCCGAGGGCGCGGCGACCTTCGAGGGCCTCGAGCGGGCGCTGAACGAGCGGCTCGTCGACAAGGTCGGCTTCACCGGCTCGAGCGCGGTCGGCTCGAAGATCGGCGAGCTGTGCGGGCGCCACATGCAGTCGCCGTGCCTCGAGCTCGGCGGCAAGAACCCGATGGTCGTGATGGACGACGCCGACGTCGACCTCGCCGTCGAGGGCGCCCTGTTCGGCGGCTACGGCACGGCCGGGCAGCGCTGCACGTCGCTCGGCACCGCCATCGTCCACGAGTCGGTGCACGACGAGTACGTCCGCAAGCTCGACGAGCGCCTGCGGGCGGCGCCGATCGGCGACCCCACGCAGGACGTCCTGTACGGCCCGATGCTGCACGAGCGCTTCGCCGAGCGGTTCGAGGACTGGCTCGGCCTGATCCGCGACCACCACACCGCGCACGGCTCGACGGCGCGGGGCCGGATCACGGGCGACAACCCCCGCGAGGGCTTCGTCGGCGACCCGGAAGCCGGCCTCTACTACCACCCGGTGCTGGTCGACGGGGTGCGGATCGACGACGACCTGTACGCCACCGAGACGTTCGGGCCGATCACCGGCGTCGCCACCTTCCGCGACTTCGACGAGGCGATGGAGCTCGCCAACAACCACGGGTACGGCCTCTCGTCGTCGATCTACACGCGCTCCGGCGAGCACGCCTTCCGCTTCCGCGAGCGGATCACGGCGGGCATGGTGTCGGTCAACAACTCGACGTCCGGCGCCGAGGCGCACCTGCCGTTCGGCGGCAACGGGAAGTCGGGCAACGGCTCGCGCCAGTCCGGCATCTGGGTGCTCGACCAGTTCACCCGCTGGCAGTCGATGAACTGGGACTACGCGGGCAAGCTCCAGAAGGCGCAGATGGACCTGGTCGAGATCGAGGCCGACCCGGACTTCCGGCTGTAGCTAACCGCGCCGGCGGTACCAGTTCGGCGAGGTGTTGGGCGGCGGCACGAGGGAGTCGGGCGTGCGCACGACGAGCACGCTCGGCTCCGGCTCGGCCACGTGGCGGGCCAGGGCCTCGCCGAATGCGTCCTCGAGGCCGTCGACCTGCTCGGCGCGGATCCCGAAGGCGGCGGCGAGGGCGGGGAAGTCGGGCGTGTCCAGGTCGACGCCGTAGCGCTCCTCGCCCGACATGTCCTGGTCGTAGCGCAGCATCCCGTAGCCGCCGTCGTCGACGATCACCGTCGTCAGCGGGATCCGCTCCTGCGCGACGGTCGCCAGCTCGCCGCAGCCGAACAGGAAGCCGCCGTCGCCGACCACGGCGACCGCCGGTCCCGTGTCGGCCAGCGCGGCGCCGAGCGCCGCCGGGAAGGCGTAGCCCAGCGTGCCCCAGCCCAGCGGGATCTGAAGGCGCCGCGGCTTGGGCGGCGTGTAGAAGCCGCCGAGCCAGTAGCCCGGGATGCACATGTCGGCGACCACGACCGCGCCGTCGGGCAGGGCGAACCGCATCGCGTCGAGGAACCGCAACGCACGGCTGTCGAGGGCCGCGCAGGCGTCGGCGCGCACGGCGCGCAGGCGGTCGATCAGGCGCTCGTGCCCGCCGTCCGGCCGCGGTCCGCCGTCGAGCCGGTCGGCGAGTGCGGTGAGGACGCGCGCGGCGTCGCCCTCGATCATCACGTCGGGGCCGTAGTTCTTGCCGGCGTCCTCGCGGTCGAGGTTCACGGCCACGAGCGTCGCGGGCTGCGGCATGGCGAAGTTCTGCGTCTGGACGCCGTCGAGGTCCGAGCCGACGGCGAGCACCACGTCGGCCTCGTCCCAGAGCGCCCCCGCCGGGGCGACATGGGCCGGCAGGCCGACGAGGCATGGATGCGACGGCGGCAGGACGCCCGCCGCGCCGTAGGTCGTGAGCACGGGCGCGGCGAGGCGGTCGGCGAGCGCGCCCAGCTGCGCTCCGGCGTCGCGGGCGCCGGTTCCCGCCCAGATCAGCGGCCGGTCGGCGGCGGCGAGCCGCGCGGCGGCGTCGCCGAGCGCGCCGTCGGTGGCGCGCAGGGCGACGATCCGCCCGTCGGCCTCGCCGCGGTCGGACGCCGCCTCCGGTCCGGCCGGCTCGACCTCGCCGCCGAGCAGGTCGGTCGCGACCTCGAGGTAGACCGGTCGGTGCGGCGGGGCGGCCGCGTCGGCGAAGGCGGCTTCGGCCGCCGGCGCCACCGCCTCGCGGCTCAGCGCGCGATGGGCGGCCTTGACGATCGGCGCGAACATCGCCGCCTGGTCGGTCGTCTCGTGCAGCACGCCGCGGTAGACGCCGGGCCGCCGGAGGGTCGACGGGATGTCGGTGGCGATCACGAGCACCGGCGACCGCGCCGCCCACGCCTCCCCGACGGCCGCCAGCGTGTTCGCCGCCCCCGGCCCCGTGGTCGTGAGCGCGACGCCGAGGCGGCCGGTCGCGCGCGCATAGCCGTCCGCCGCGTACGCCGCCGCCTGCTCGTGCCGGACGCCCACGAGCCGGATCGACGAGTCGCGCAGCGCCTCCCAGAGAGCCAGGTTGTGCACGCCGGGGAGCCCGAAGCACAGCTCGACGCCCCGCCGCTCGAGCAGGTCGACGATCAGGCGCGCGCCGGTCGGCATGGCGCGCATCCTGTCAGAGCGACGAACGTCAACTGCAGCTGAGTAAGGGAGGCGAGGGACCGGCCTCGCGGCGGGTCTGGGGCTGCTCAGTCCCGCATATGGGGACTCAGCAGCCCCAACCAGCTCGTGGGGCCGCTTTCTGTCGAATAGCGATAGTTTCCAGCCCCCAGCCGAACCCGCCGCGGTCCGAGCCTTCCCTCAATGCCGAAGTTCGTCCGTCAGCGCGGCCGCGCCGGGCCCTTGCGGCGCGCGGCGATCTGGCGACGGGCTTGGTCGAGCCTGGCCCTGCCCTCCGGGGAGCGGGCGTAGCGGCCGGCCTGGGAGATCATCCGGCGGCCCTGCGGGGACCGCGCGAAGCGCATGACTCGGGAGATGAGGTTCATCCCTTCATGCTGAGACGCAGGCGCCCTTCCCAAACCTTGACACAAGTGTGTCAGGGTTCCGCTACACTGGCCGCCGATGGACGCTCTGACGATCCACGAGGCAGCGGAGACCACCGGCTGGTCGCCGCGCATGCTGCGCTACGTCGAGCGCGTCGGGCTGGTCGAGCCCGCCCGCTCGCCGTCCGGCTACCGCCTCTACGGCCCCGCCGAGCTTCAGCGCCTGCGCACGCTCCGCGAGCTGCTCGAGGCCCACGACATCGGCCTCTCCGATCTTGCCTTCGCGTCGCGCCTGCGCCGGGACCCCGTCCTGCGCGAGGCGACCGGCGCCTGGCTGGAGGCCAAGGCTGAGCGTCCCGACGACGTGCCGGCCGCGGACTGGATGCGCTGGGAGCAGGACAAGCACCAGCGCCTCCTCGACGCCGCGGCCCTGACCGCCACACACTGAGGAGAGAGAAACCGCATGGCCACCGAACTGACGACGGACTACAAGGTCGCCGACATCTCGCTGGCGGCGTTCGGCCGCAAGGAGATCCAGCTCGCCGAGCACGAGATGCCCGGCCTGATGGCGACCCGGCGCGAGTTCGCGGAGGCGCAGCCGCTGAAGGGCGCGCGCATCACCGGCTCGCTCCACATGACGATCCAGACCGCCGTCCTGATCGAGACGCTCGTCTCACTCGGTGCCGAGGTCCGCTGGGCCTCCTGCAACATCTTCTCCACCCAGGACCACGCCGCCGCCGCGATCGCCGAGGCCGGCATCCCCGTCTTCGCCTGGAAGGGCGAGACGCTGGAGGAGTACTGGTGGTGCACCGAGCAGGCGCTGAACTGGCCTGACGGCAACGGCCCGAACATGATCCTCGACGACGGGGGCGACGCCACGCTGCTCGTCCACAAGGGCGCCGAGTTCGAGAAGGCCGGCGCCGTGCCGGACCCCGCGGGCGCCGACTCCGACGAGTTCCGGATCATCCTCGAGACCCTCCAGCGCAGCCTCGCCGAGGACCCCCAGCGCTGGACGCGCGTGGCCGCCAACGTCAAGGGCGTCACCGAGGAGACCACCACCGGCGTGCACCGGCTCTACCAGCTCGCCGAGCAGGGCGAGCTGCTGTTCCCGGCCATCAACGTCAACGACTCGGTGACCAAGTCGAAGTTCGACAACCTGTACGGCTGCCGCCACAGCCTGATCGACGGGATCAACCGCGCGACCGACGTGATGATCGCCGGCAAGGTCGCGGTCATCCTCGGCTACGGCGACGTCGGCAAGGGCTGCGCGGAGTCACTGCGCGGCCAGGGCGCGCGCGTGGTCGTGACCGAGATCGACCCGATCTGCGCGCTCCAGGCGGCGATGGAGGGCTACCAGGTCGTCACGCTCGAGGACGTCGTCGAGACGGCCGACATCTTCATCACCGCCACCGGCAACAAGGACATCATCACGGCCGCCGACATGGCCCGCATGAAGCACCAGGCGATCGTCGGCAACATCGGCCACTTCGACAACGAGATCGACATGGCCGGCCTCGCGCGCACCCCGGGCGTCGAGCGCATCAACATCAAGCCGCAGGTCGACGAGTGGGTGTTCGGAGATGGCCACTCGATCATCGTGCTCTCCGAGGGCCGGCTCCTGAACCTCGGCAACGCCACCGGCCACCCGAGCTTCGTCATGAGCAACTCGTTCACGAACCAGACGATCGCCCAGATCGAGCTCTGGACCCGCAACGACGAGTACGAGAAGCAGGTCTACGTGCTCCCGAAGCAGCTGGACGAGAAGGTCGCCCGGCTCCACCTCGACGCCCTCGGGGCCAAGCTCACGGCGCTCACGCCGGAGCAGGCCGCGTACATCGACGTCCCCGTCGAGGGCCCGTACAAGTCGGACCACTACCGTTACTAGCCAGATGGCGGCGGTCGACCCCAACCAGCACGACACGTTCGTCCTCCGCCAGTGGATCCGGCTCGTCATCAACCAGTACGAGTTCTCGCTGGCGGATGACGAGCCGCCGTTCTGCTTCGTCGAGCAGGCGCGGTTCAAGTTCAAGGAGGACATCCGCTTCTTCGCGGACGACTCCAAGTCGGTCGAGCTGCTGCGGATCAAGGCGCGCCAGCGCTTCGACCCGCGCGCGACGTACGACATCACCGGGCCGGACGGCCAGAAGATCGGCGAGATCCAGAAGGTCTTCGGGGCCAGCCTGCTGCGCTCGACGTTCGCGATCCGCGACGGCTCAGGTGAGATCCGCGCGCAGGAGAAGAGCCTTGGCGTGGCGCTCTTCCGCCGGCTCGTCGGCTTCATCCCCTACGTCGACATCTTCGCCAACTGGCTGCCGATCCCGTACCACTTCACGTTCGAGCGCGACGGCAAGCTGCTCGGCGAGGACCGGCGCCGGATCGGCAAGTTCCGCGACGTCTACGACATCGACCTCAGCGGGGACCCGGAGCGCACGGTCGACCGGCGGATGATCCTCGCCGCCGCGGTCGGCATGGACGCGCTGCAAGCCAGATAGTCTCGCCGGGTGACCGCCCTGCGCCGTGCCGCCGTCCTGGCCGAGGACCACCTCGCGGAGCTCGGGCAGCGCGGCGTGGGGGCGCTGACGACCTACGAGGACGTGCTGGCGGCGCTCGACGAGCCGCTGCCGGAGGAGGGCGAGGACGCCGCCGCGGTCGTCGAGCGGCTCGCGACGGTGGTCGGGCCCGCCACGGTGGCGAGCCCCGGACCGCGGTACTTCGGGTTCGTCACCGGTGGCGTGCTGCCGGCGGCGCTCGGCGCCGACTGGCTCGCGTCGGCGTGGGACCAGAACGGCTTCACGCGCACGTCGTCGCCGGCCGCCGCGGCGGTCGAGGCGGCCGCCGAGCGGTGGGTCCTCGAGGCGCTCGGGCTGCCCACGCACGCGGTGGTCGGCTTCACCACCGGGGCGACGATGGCGAACTTCACCGGCATCGCGGCCGCGCGCCACGCGCTGCTGGCCCGTGCGGGCTGGGATGTCGAGGAGCGCGGCCTGATCGGCGCGCCGGCGATCCGCGTCCTCGTCGGCGAGCAGGTGCACGCCTCGCTCCTCGTGGCGCTGCGCTACGCCGGCCTGGGGACCGGCACGGCGGTGCGCGTGGCCGTCGACGACCAGGGCGCGATGCGCGCCGAAGCGCTGCGCGACGCGCTCGACGGCCCGGCGATCGTGTGCGCGCAGGCGGGAGAGGTCAACACCGGCGCGTGCGACCCGCTCGACGCGATCGCCGACGCCGCCGCCGAGCACGGGGCCTGGGTGCACGTGGACGGCGCCTTCGGCCTGTGGGCGGCCGCCAGCCCCCGGCTGCGCCGCCTCGTGACGGGCGCCGAGCGCGCCGACTCGTGGGCCGTCGACTCGCACAAGTGGCTCAACGTGCCCTACGACGGCGGGCTCGCGATCGTCGCCGACCGGGAGGCCGTGCGCGGCGCGATGGGCGTCCGTGCCAGCTACCTCCCCGAGGACGACGGGCGCGAGCCGTTCGACTACGTGCCGGAGATGTCGCGCCGCGCGCGCGGGGTGCCGGTGTACGCGGCGCTGCGCTCGCTCGGCCGCAGCGGCCTCGCCGAGCTGGTCGAGCGCTGCTGTGACCTCGCCCGCCGCCTCGCCGACGCGATGGCCGACGTGCCCGGCGCCGAGGTGCTCAACGATGTCGTGCTCAACCAGGTGCTGGTGCGCTTCGGCGACGACGAGCGCACCCGGGCCGTCGTCGCCGAGGTGCAGCGCGGCGGCGAGGCCTGGCTCGGCGCGACCGTCTGGCGCGGCCGGGCGGCCGCCCGCATCTCGGTCTCGAACTGGTCGACGACCGAGGACGACATCGATCGCCTGGCCGCCGCCCTGGCCGCTGCCGCGGGCTGATGGAGGCCGGCGAGGCCCGGATCCGGTGGGCGGACGATCAGATGCCCGTCCTGCGCTCGATCCGCGAGCGCTTCGCGCGCGAGCGACCGCTGGACGGGATCGTGGTCGGCGCCTGCCTGCACGTGACTTCCGAGACGGCGATGCTCGCCCGCACGCTCGCCGCCGGGGGAGCCGACGTCGCGCTCTGCGCCTCGAACCCGTTCGCCACCCAGGACGACGTGGCGGCGGCGCTGGCCGGAGGCGGGATCGAGGTCCACGCCGTGCGCGGCGACGACGCCGAGACGTGGGCGTCGCGCGTCGCCGCGGTCGTGGCCCGCGCGCCGCGGATCACGCTTGACGACGGCGCCGATCTGCTGACCGCGCTCCACCTCGCCCGGCCGGACCTGCTCGAGGGCATGCTCGGCGGCACGGAGGAGACCAACACCGGCCTCGTGCGCCTGCGCGCGCTCGAGGCCGAGGGGCGGCTCGCCTGCCCGGTCATCGCGGTGAACGAGGCGGTCGCCGAGCGCGCGTTCAACGATCGCTTCGGGACCGGCCAGTCGGCGCTCGACGGCATCCTGCGGACCACGAACCTGCTGCTCGCCGGCCGCACCCTGGTCGTGCTCGGCTACGGCTGGGCCGGCAAGGGCGTCGCCCTGCGGGCCGACGGCATGGGCGCGTCGGTGATCGTCTGCGAGGTCGACCCGATGCGGGCGCTCGAGGCGCGCATGGACGGCTTCGAGGTGATGCCCGCCCTGGACGCGGCGGAGCGGGGCGACGTGTTCGTGACCGTGACCGGCGGGCGCGACGTGCTGCGCGCGGAGCACTTCGCGCGCATGAAGGACGGCGCTGTGCTCGCCAACGCGGGGCACTTCGACGTGGAGATCGACGTCGTCGGGCTGCGCGAGGCGGCGTCGGAGGTCCGCGAGGTGCGCCCGCGGGTCGACCAGTACGTGGTCGACGGGCGGCGGCTGAACCTGCTGGCCGCCGGGCGGGTCGTCAACCTGGCCGCCGCCGAGGGCCATCCGGCCGCCGTCATGGACATCTCGTTCGCCCTCCAGGCGCTCGCCGCCGAGGAGCTGGTGCGCCGCGCCGGCGAGCTGACGCCGGGCGTGCACCCCGTGCCCGAGGGCATCGATCGCGAGGTGGCCGCGCTCAAGCTCGCGTCGCTCGGCGTGCGGATCGACGAGCTGAGCTCCGAGCAGGCGCGCTACCTGCGCGGCTGGCGCGCCGAGGGCTAGACGCCGCGGTTGCGCGGGCGAACGTCAACGGCGGCATTGAGGGAGGCACGGGAGGGAGCATTTCGTCCACTTCGCGTTGTTCTCGCTCGTCGCGTGGACGTTATGCCCCTATAGCGTGCATTTCGTCCACCTCACGAGCGCCAGGCTCGCGAAGTGGACGTTATGCACCCTCGCCGCGGCCGGCTCCCTCGCCTCCCTACCCAGCCGCCGTTGCCGTTCGCACGAGCCGAAATGCCTCCCGCTAGGCTGCCGCGCGTGGACGGGCTGAAGGCAAGCGTGGAGAAGATGCGCCGGGAGGGTCTCCCGGAACCGGCGATCGCCACCTTCGAGCACTACTACCGCCAGCTCGTCGAGGGCGAGACGGGGATGCTGCCGGAGTCGTCGATCGAGCCGGTCGAGGACGTCCAGGACCTCGAGTCGCTGCCGGAGGGCGACGCGCCGCTCGACGAGGCGGTGGTGATCAAGCTCAACGGCGGGCTCGGCACGAGCATGGGGATGACGCGCGCGAAGTCGCTCATCGAGGCCAAGGACGGCATGAGCTTCCTCGACGTCATCGCCCGCCAGGTGCTCGAGCTGCGCCGCCGCTCGGGCGCGCGGCTCCCGCTCGTGCTCATGAACTCGTTCGCCACGCGCGACGACTCGCTCGAGGCGCTCGACCGCGAGGTGAGCGCCGACGTGGCGCCGGACTTCGTCCAGCACAAGGAGCCGAAGCTACGGGCCGACGACCTGACGCCGGTCGAGTGGCCCGACGACCCGTCGCAGGAATGGTGCCCGCCCGGCCACGGCGACCTCTACACGGCGCTGCTCACCTCCGGGATGCTCGACGCGCTGCTCGAGCGCGGGTACCGCTACGCGTTCGTCTCGAACTCCGACAACCTGGGCGCGGTGCTCGAGCCGCGCGTGCTCGCGTGGATGGCGCGCGAGCAGATCCCGTTCGTGATGGAGGTCACCGACCGGACGGAGGCCGATCGCAAGGGCGGGCACATCGCGGCGCGGCCGGAGTCGGAGGGCGGCGGGTACCTCTTGCGCGAGACGGCCCAGACTCCGAAGGAGGACCTCGCGGCGCTCCAGGACATCGGCCGGCACCGGTACGTCAACACGAACAACCTGTGGATCGACCTCGAGGCGCTGGCGTCGCTGATGCGAGAGCGAGAGGGGGTGCTCGGGCTGCCGCTGATCGTCAACCGCAAGACCGTCGACCCGGGTGACTCCTCGACGCCCGAGGTGCTCCAGCTCGAGACGGCGATGGGCGCCGCGGTCGGCGTGTTCGACGGGGCGCGCCCGGTGCGGGTGCCGCGCAGCCGGTTCTCTCCCGTCAAGACGACCGAGGACCTGCTCGCCCTGCGCTCCGACGCCTACGTGCTCGGCGACGACGCGCAGGTGGTGCTGGCGCCGGAGCGCGACGGCACGCCGCCGGTCGTGGATCTCGACAGCTCCTACTACAAGCTCCTGCGGGACTTCGACGCGCGCTTCCCGGCGGGAGCGCCGTCGCTCGTGGGCTGCGAGCGGCTGGCGGTCGAGGACGACGTCACGTTCGGGCGCGACGTCGTCGTGCGCGGCGTCGTGACAGTGCGCGGGCCGCGCGCCGTCGACGACGGCGCGGTGCTCGAGGGCTAGCCCGCGTAGCGCTCGGCCCGCTGGTCCTCAGCCTCCGACTCGGCGAGCATGCGGAAGAAGAGGTAGGCGAGCGCGATGCCCATGACGACCGACTGCTCGAGCGCCATCACGAGACCCGCGACGTGCTGGTCGTCGAGCGGCGTCAGCCCCCACTTCGCGCCCTCCCACGCGTAGGCGTAGAGGAGGTCGGGCGAGAAGGCGAGGAGGACGCCGAGGAAGCCGACGAGCAGCTTGGTCGAGGCCATGTACATGATCGGCCCCATCCCGCCGAGCCGCAGCCGCGACCGGATGGGGGACAGCAGGTGCCACCAGTACAGGAGGCCGGCGGCGGCGAAGGAGAGGTGCTCGAGGGTGTGGACGGCCGCGTGCTCGAGCGCCGCGTCGTAGAGGGCGGGGACGTGCCACAGCCACATGGCGCCGACGTAGGCCACGACCCCGAACGCGGGATGCCCGAACGGCCCGGCGGCCCGCTCGAGCCGGTGGATCCGGCGCGTCGCCGGCCTGAGCAGCCACTTCGTCAGCGCGAGGGTCAGGCAGATCGGCGCGAGGTCGGCGATCAGCAGGTGCTGGACCATGTGGAACGTCGCGAACTGCTCGCCGAGGCGGTCGATCGGCGAGATCAGCGCCACGAACAGCGTCGCGACGCCGGCGGCCCACAGCAGCGCCCGTCCGGCTCCGGCCGCCCGAGCGCCCCCGTCCCGCCGCACCGTCCGCCAGCGCCATCCGTACACGACCGCGTACGCGAGCAGCGCGGCGACGACGACGGGGGCGAAGCTCCACGAGACGTCGACGGCCACGCGCAGAGTCTGACGCCCCGTCGCCATGACGCGCCGTCCGCGCGATCTCGTGACGTGCGGCGTGCGGAATCGTTGCGTCTGCGTGTTGTTTCGTTGCGGCCGCCCGGCGATCGTGGGGTCGTGCCCCCGGATCTCTTCGCCCAGCTGCTCGCCGTCGTCGTTCCCCCCGCGTGCGTCGCGTGCCGGGCGGCGCTCCCGCGGGCAGACCTGCGGCTGTGCGCGGCGTGCATCCGGGCGCTGCCCTGGCTGCCGGCGCGGCGGTGTGAGCGGTGCGGGCTGCCGCGGCACCGGCGCGGCGGATGCCCGGCGGCGCGGGCGGCCTTCGCGCGCTCGTGGTCGCCGCTCGCCTACGAGGGCGTGGCGCGCCAGCTCGTCGGCGCCCTGAAGTTCCGTGGCGCGCTTCCGCTGGCGGACCTGATGGCGGCGCACATCGCCGCCAACCTCCCGGCCGAGCTGCGCGCCGGCGCGCTGGTCGCCGTGCCGCCCCAGCGGCTGCGGCGCCGAAGGCGCGGCTTCGACCCGGCCGCGGCACTGTCCTCAGCGCTCGCCGGGCGCCTCGGCCTGCCCGAGCAGGCGTGCCTGCGCCGCCGCGACCACGGCGCACGGCAGGTCGGCGCCTCCCGCACCCAGCGGCGACGCCCGGGCCGCCTGACGATCGACCTCCGCGCCCCGCCGCCGCCGCGAGCGCTGCTCGTCGACGACGTCCACACGACCGGCGCCACGCTCGACGCGTGCGCCCGCACGCTGCTGGCCGGCGGCTGCCGCGAGGTCGTCGCGGTCACCTACGCGCGGACGCTGTGATCGCGCTCGTCGTGCGCGGCGGCCGGCGCCGTGTCGTCGGCGCTTCGCGGACCGCTAGGCCGCGGGGCGGGCGGCCGGGCGGCGCGTCAGGCGATGACGCGACCGGCCTCGTCGGCCCACTCGAGCGCCGCGCGGTAGGCGCCGGCGAGCGAGACTCCCTCGTCGGCGGCCGGGAGCGTCGGGAAGTCGCCGCGCTCGTAGGCCTGCACCGCGTTGAGCAGCTCGCCCTTCGCGCCCTCGCGGCGCATCAGCGCCGCTTGGATCTCGTCGGTGAACGGCAGCGAGTCGAGCACCTCGGCCATCGGGGCGTCGAGCAGCGCGTCGGCGACCGAGAAGAGGCCGATCGTGAACAGCGTCTCGCGCTCCTCGGGCAGCGCGCTGCCGGCCAGCATCTCGCACATCCGCGCGCGCCGGAGGCCGAGCGCGACCAGCTCGTCGGGCACGTCGGGGATCGCCGAGATCGCCATCACCGTCGCCCACCGGCGGACCGTCCGCACGCCGAGCAGCGACAGCGCCTCGCGCACCGAGCCCACCGTGCGCGGCAGCGCGAAGAACGCCGAGTTGACGTACCGCAGCAGCTTCAGCGAGAGGCCCACGTCCGAGCCGATGATGCGCTCGAGGTCCTCGAACGAGACGTCGCCCGCGGTCAGCTCCCCGAGCGCGCGCAGCGAGCCCAGTCCCGACGTCGCCACGCCGCGGTGGCGGAACAGCCGCGGCTTGGCGAAGTAGTCGCCCTCGAAGTACGTGAAGCCCTTGCCCTGGAGGGCGGTGAACGCCGCGTGGTCCTCCACGCCGGTCGCCACCAGCAGCGCGCCCTGCACCCGCGGTACCTCGATCGCAGCAGCGAGCTCATCGTCCGACAGGCCGAGCACCTCGACCTTCACGATCGAGCAGAGCGACATGAGCTCGGAGATGTCGTCGCGGCCGTCGTAGCCGTTGAGGGCCAGCGTGTAGCCGGAGCGGGAGAGCTGCTGGAGCAGGGAAAGGAGGTCGTCCGCGGCCGGGTAGGCGTCGATCTGGAGCACCGCGCGGTCCGGGCGCACGGGCGGCGGCCCGATCTCGACAAGGAAGTTGCGGGCAATCGAGATCCAGGCCGGATGGCGGCCGGCGAGCCGCTCGAGCCCGATGTCGCCGAACGCCTCGACGAGCAGGGCCGACGTGGCCTTGGCGTCGCGGGAGGGGTCGCCCAAGTCGACCGCGCCGCCGAACCGCAGCTCGTACCCGACGACGTTGTTGCGGCCATCGGCGATCGGATGGCGGACGACGGCGACCTCGGGTCGCTCAACGGTTGCGCTCACACCTATCAATGTCGGCTGCGGCGCCCAACAGTTGAGGGCGAGATAGCATCAATGAGTCGGAGCCCACTCCCCGAGAGGTGTCGCATGCGGATCGAGGTCAAGGGACGCAACCTCCAGGTCACCGACGAGTTGCGAGAGGTCGTGAGCAAGCGCTTCGAGAAGGTGTCGAAGCAGGTGAGCGACCAGGCGACGCTCGAGATCGAGCTCTCGGAGGAGCACAACCCCGCCAACCCGGCGCAGACCAAGGCCGAGGCCTCGCTCCACCTCAAGGGCACGACGCTGCGCGCCAGCAACGCCTCGCGCGACGCCCGGCACTCGATCAACCTGGTCGCCGACGAGCTCGCGCGGCAGGTCAAGCGCCACCGCGACAAGCGTCGCGGGCGGCGCGAGTCGAGGGCCGTCGCCGGGCAGGCCGTGCCGCCCGAGGAAGGCGCCGCGCCGGCGCTCTGAGAGCCTTCGAACGGCGGCCCCGCAGCCGCTAGCCTAGGAACCCTATGTCGATCCTGGATCGAGCCCTCCGCCTCGGCGAGGCGAGGCAGTTCAAGCAGTACGAGAAGCGCGTCGACCGGATCAACCGCTGGGAGGCGGAGCTCGAGCTGCTGGACGACGACGAGCTGCGCGCCAACGCCGACGCGCTGCGCGAGCGCGCGCGGGGCGGCGAGTCGCTCGAGGAGCTGCTTCCGGAGACCTTCGCGCTCGTCCGCGAGGTCAGCCGCCGCCGCATGGGCTTGCGTCACTTCGACGTGCAGATGATCGGCGGGATGGTGCTGCACGACGGCGCGATCGCCGAGATGAAGACCGGCGAGGGCAAGACCCTGACCGCCACCACCGCGGTCGTGCTCAACGCGCTGTCCGGCGAGGGCGTCCATGTCGTGACCGTCAACGACTACCTCGCCCGCCGCGACGCCGACTGGATGCGCCCGATCTACGAGGCGCTCGGCCTCTCGATCGGTGTGCTCCAGAACATGCAGCCGACGGAGGAGAAGCGCGCCGCGTACGCGTCGGACATCACGTACGGCACCAACTCCGAGTTCGGCTTCGACTACCTGCGCGACAACATGGCGACCTCGCTGGACGAGAAGGTCCAGCACGGCGGCCGCTACCACGAGGACGGCAAGCCGTACACGTCTCACGCTTACGCGATCGTCGACGAGGTCGACAACATCCTGATCGACGAGGCGCGCACGCCGCTGATCATCTCCGGCGCCCCCGAGCAGGCCGCCGACCTCTACGAGCGCTTCTCCAAGCTCGCACCGCAGCTCGAGGCCGGCAAGAAGCCGGAGGGGATGGACCCGAAGTCCAAGAAGGACTTCATGGCGGACTACGACTACGAGTTCGACGAGAAGCACAAGAGCGTCTCGATCACCGAGCGCGGCGTGGCCAAGGCCGAGAAGTTCCTCGGCATCGACCACCTCTACAAGGCTGAGAACGGCCCGCTCGTCAACCACCTGCTCCAGTCGCTGAAGGCCGAGTCGCTCTACAAGCGCGACGTCGACTACGCGGTGATCGACGGCGAGGTCAAGATCATCGACGAGTTCACGGGCCGGATCCTCGACGGGCGCCGCTGGTCGGAGGGCCTGCACCAGGCCGTCGAGGCCAAGGAGGGCGTCCGCGTCCGCGAGGAGAACCAGACGCTCGCGACCGTCACGCTCCAGAACTACTTCCGCATGTACGACAAGCTGGCCGGGATGACGGGGACCGCCCTCACCGAGGCCAACGAGTTCATGAAGATCTACAAGCTGCCGGTCGTCGAGATCCCGACGAACCGGCCGATGGTCCGCGCCGACCGCAACGACCAGATCTTCAAGACCAAGAACGGCAAGTGGACGGCGGTGGCGCGGGAGATCGCCGAGCGCCACGAGAAGGGCCAGCCCGTGCTCGTCGGCACGATCTCGGTCGAGGTCTCGGAGCTGCTCGGCGAAGAGCTGAACAGGCGCGGCATCCCGCACACCGTGCTGAACGCCAAGCCGGAGCACGCGGAGCGCGAGGGCGAGATCATCGCCGAGGCCGGCCGGCCCGGTGCCGTCACGATCGCCACCAACATGGCCGGCCGCGGGGTCGACATCAAGCTCGGCGGCAACGCCGAGCACCTCACGCGGCTCGAGCTGGCCAAGCTCGGCCTTCAGCCCGGCGACCCCGACTACGACGAGCGCTTCGCCCAGGTGCTGCCCTCGCTCGAGGCCAAGGTCGACCAGGCCCGGGAGGTGGTGCTCGAGGCGGGCGGCCTGTTCATCTGCGGCACCGAGCGCCACGAGTCGCGCCGGATCGACAACCAGCTGCGCGGCCGCTCAGGCCGCCAGGGCGATCCCGGCGAGTCGCGCTTCTTCCTCTCCGCCGAGGACGACCTCGTGCGCCTGTTCGCCGGCGATCGCATCTACCGGATCCTCGACCGCCTCGGCCCCGTCACCGAGGAAGGCGAGGAGGAGCCGATCGAGGCCAAGATGCTCTCGAAGCAGATCGAGGGCGCCCAGCGCAAGGTCGAGGAGCAGAACTTCCTCATCCGCAAGCGCGTGCTCGAGTACGACGACGTCATGAACCAGCAGCGCGAGATCGTCTACCGGTACCGCGACGAGGTGCTCGAGGGCCGCGACATGGGCCCGGTCGCACGCGACGCGATCGCCGACGTGATCGGCCGTCTGGTGGACGAGTACACCCCCGGCGACTACATCGAGGAGTGGGATCTCGACGCGCTGTGGGCGCAGCTCGACGGCATCTTCGAGGTCGACTTCGGGCCCGAGGAGATCGACCGCGAGACCGTCGACCGCGACGAGCTCAAGCGCCTGCTCGCCGAGGACGCCGCCAAGCTCTACGACGAGCGCGAGGAGGAGCTGGGCGAGGAGCTCATGCGCGCGCTCGAGCGCTATCTGCTGCTCCAGATCATCGACCAGCGCTGGCGCGAGCACCTGTACGACATGGACTACCTGCGCGAGGGCATCCACCTGCGCGGGTTCGCCCAGATCGAGCCGATCGTCGCATACAAGAACGAGGCGTTCACGCTCTTCCAGGACCTGATGAACACCATCTGGTCGGACTTCGCGCGCATGATCTACAACGTCGAGGTCCAGGTCGAGCCGGAGGTGCCCCAGCAGGCTCGCGGCGGGGCCCGCGCGCTCCAGTACTCGGGCGGCACGATGGACGACCAGCCCAGCGCCTACGGCGGCGACGGTGAGGACGGCTATGGGGTCGACGCCGAGGCCGCGCCAGTCCCGTTCGAGCAGCGCCGGGTGGATGAGCACGAGCAGCTCGGCCGCAACGACCCGTGCTGGTGCGGCTCGGGCAAGAAGTACAAGAAGTGCCACGGCGCCTGAGCCGGTTTGACTGGACCAGCAACCGGTAAAATGGAAGGTGCCGGGCTTGGCGGGTGACGGCCCCACGTTCCACCTGATCCCGGCCGAGCCCGGCACTCGTTGAAACGTGCCGCGGCTCCAGTAGTTGGAGGGTGAGCGGCGACTCTGGCGCGCCCGGTCGCGTTTCGCGCGCCCCCGGACCGGAAAGGGCCGCGGGATGAGAGCAGTCACCTGGCACGGAAAGCGCGACGTCCGCGTCGACACGGTCCCCGATCCCTCGATCCAGCAGCCGACCGACGCGATCGTCCGCGTCACCTCGACCGGCATCTGCGGCTCGGACCTCCACCTCTACGAGGTCATGGGGCCGTTCATGGGCGAGGGGGACATCCTCGGCCACGAGCCGATGGGCATCGTCGAGGCGGTGGGCTCCGAGGTCACCCAGATCGCTCCCGGCGACCGGGTCGTGATCCCCTTCAACATCTCCTGCGGGCACTGCTGGATGTGCGACCAGCAGCTCTACTCCCAGTGCGAGACGACGCAGAACCGCGAGTCCGGCATGGGCGCGTCGCTGTTCGGCTACACGAAGCTCTACGGCGAGGTGCCCGGCGGCCAGGCCGAGCTCCTGCGCGTCCCACAGGCGCAGTTCGGGCCGATCAAGGTCCCCGAGGGGCCGTCCGACGACCGCTTCGTGTACCTGTCCGACGTGCTGCCGACCGCCTGGCAGGCCGTCGAGTACGCCGCCGTCCCCGAGGGCGGCACCGTCGTGGTGCTGGGCCTCGGGCCGATCGGCGACATGTGCACGCGGATCGCCGCCCACCGTGGCTACCGGGTGATCGGCGTCGACCTCGTCCCGGAGCGGCTCGAGCGGGTGCGCGCCCGCGGCAACGAGGCGCTCGACCTCGAGGGCCACGACGACATCGCCGAGCACATCCGCGAGCTCACGGACGGCCGCGGGCCGGACGCGGTCATCGACGCGGTCGGCATGGAGGCGCACGGCGCGCCGGTCGGCAAGCTCGTGCAGCAGATGACCTCGTTCGTGCCCGACGCGATCGCCGCCCGCATGATGGAGAAGGCCGGCATCGACCGCCTGAGCGCGTTCCATCTGGCGATCGACATCGTCCGCCGCGGCGGGACGATCTCGCTGAGCGGCGTCTACGGCGGCCAGACCGACCCGCTGCCGATGCTGACGCTGTTCGACAAGCAGGTCCAGCTGCGCATGGGCCAGGCGAACGTCAAGCGCTGGGTGGACGACATCATGCCGCTGCTCATTGACGGCGACCCGCTCGGCGTCGACGACTTCGCGACGAACCGGATCCCGATCGAGGAGGCCCCGGAGGCCTACGAGAAGTTCCAGAAGAAGCAGGACGGGGTCGTCAAGGTGCTGATCCAGCCGTAGTAGCCTCAGTGCTCGCCATGGCCACGCCCTCGACGTCACTGCCGACCCCGCAGCGCCTGGCCGCCATCCGCGAGCAGCTGTCCCTGCTCGCGGACTACCTTTGACCCGGCTGGCCTGAAGGCGCGGATCGCCGCGCTCGAGCAGCAGATGGGCGAGCCGGGGTTCTGGGACGACCCCGAGACCGCCGGTCGGACGGGCGCCGAGCACTCGCGGCTGGTCAGGCGGGTGGAGACGTTCGAGCGCCTCCAGGCCGACGCCGCGGACCTCGACGGCCTCGTCGAGCTGGCGGAGGAGGACCCCGACATCGCCGCCGAGGTGGAGGAGACGCTCGCCTCCGTCGAGCAGCGCCTCGCCGAGCTCGAGGAGCAGCGCCTGTTCACCGGCAAGTACGACGCCGGCGACGCGCTCGTCACCGTCAACGCCGGCGCGGGTGGCACCGACGCCCAGGACTGGGCCGAGATGGTGCTGCGGATGATGATGCGCTGGGCGGAGAGGCGGGGCTTCAAGGCCGAGCTGCTCGAGGTCAGCGCGGGGGAGGAGGCCGGCATCAAGTCCGCCACCTTCCGGGTGAGCGGCGACAACGCGTACGGCCTCTACAGCGCCGAGAAGGGCGTGCACCGGCTCGTGCGGCTGTCGCCCTTCGACGCCGCCAACCGCCGGCAGACGAGCTTCGCGGGCGTCGAGGTCGCGCCGGTGGTGGAGGACGCGGGTGACGTCGAGATCGAGGACGACGACCTCCAGATCGACACCTACCGGGCCTCCGGAGCCGGCGGCCAGCACGTCAACAAGACCGACTCGGCGGTGCGGATCACCCACAAGCCGACCGGCGTGGTCGTCCAGTGCCAGAACGAGCGCTCGCAGTCGGCCAACAAGGCGACCGCGATGGCGATGCTGCGGTCCAAGCTGGTCGAGCGCGCCGAGCGGGAGCGCCAGGCCGAGATCGCGCGCGAGCGCGGCGAGGCGCAGGACGTCAACTTCGGCTCCCAGATCCGCTCCTACGTCCTGCACCCGTACACGATGGTCAAGGACCACCGCACCGACTTCGAGGTCGGCAGCGCCGAGCGCGTGCTCGACGGCGACCTCGACGGCTTCGTGCGCGCGTGGCTCGAGGCCAACGCGAAGGCGACGAACTGAACGGGCGGCCGGCCCTCGACGGCTGGTTCTGGCGGTTCACGTGGCCGGACGGGCGGGCGGCGATCGTGCTGACCGGCGTCTGTCCGGGCTGGGCGCTGGCCGGCGTGGCGCTCCATCCGGGGCGCGTGTGGCGGTCGACGATCCTCGACGCGCCCGTGGCCGACTCGCGCGGCGTGCGGATCGGGAGCGCGTTCTCCGGCGAGGCCGACCGGCTGCGGGTCGCGCTCCCGGGCGCCCGGGTCCACGCCGACCTGCGCGACGTGCTCCGCTGGCGGCGGCCGTGGCCGGGCACGGGGCCCACGGGGCTATTGCCGGGGATGCGCCAGTACTGGCTCCCGCACGTGCTGCGCGCGCGGGCCGAGGGGTTCGTCGAGGTCGACGAGCGCTGGTCGCTCGACGGCGCCACCGCCTACGCCGAGCGCAACTGGGGCAACGGCTTCCCGCCCGAGTGGTGGTGGGGCGAGGCGCACGACTTCCGGGGCGGCGACCCGGTCACCGTCGCCTTCGCGGGCGGCCCGGCGATCGGGCGGCTACGAGCGACCGCGGTCGTCGCGCACATCGGCGGCCGCCTGGTGCGGCTCGGCGAGCCGGTGCTGGCCGGCGTCCGGGAGGACATCGCGCCGGGCCGCTGGGCGCTCCGCGGCCGCTCGCTCCGCCACCGCGTGGAGATCGAGGCGAGCGCGGTGCCGGCGGCCGCCCACATCCTCGACGTGCCGGTGCCGGGCGAGCGCCGCACCGTCCCGTGGTCGCACCAGCACCTCGCCGGGCGCCTCCGGGTCCGGGTGACCCGCCGCGGCCGGCTCGTGTACGAGGGAGAGAGCGAGCTCGCCGGTCTCGAGCACGGCCGCGCGCCTGGGTGATGTTGCGTCCGCCGAACGTCAACTGCGCTGGGTAGGGAGGCTGGGGGATTGGCCGGTGCGCGGCCCGTCAAGGCGGGGAACGGTGGATTTCGGCGAGCCGGCGGTCATCGAAATCCACCTTTATGCGCGTCTAGAGCACAAAGGTGGATTTCGGTGCAGATGCACGCACCGAAAGACACGTAATCCCGCCTTGACGGACGCGCGCCGCGGCCGGCTCCCTCACTCTCCCTAGCCAGCCGGAGTTCGACGGCGTCGCTGCCTACTCTCTCTGCGCCCATGGACCCCGAGACGCTCGAGCTGATCGACCGCGCGCTGGCCGAGGACGTCGGCGACGGCGATGCGACCACGGAGGCGACGGTCGACGCGGCCGCTCGGGCGGAGGGGACGATCACCCAGAAGGAGCAGGGCGTGATCTCGGGCGTCCCGGTCGCGATGGCGGTGTTCCACCGCGTGGACCCCGAGCTGCACGTCGAGGCGCTCTGCGGCCCGGGGATGTGGCGTGAGCCCGGTGCGCCCGTGCTCGCCGTCGAGGGCTCCGCCCGGAGCATCCTCACGGCCGAGCGTACGGCCCTGAACTTCCTCGGGCGGCTCTCCGGGGTCGCGACCGCCACCGCGCGTGTCGTGCAGGCCGTCCGCGCGGCGGGCGGGACCGCGCGCATCCTCGACACCCGCAAGACCACGCCCGGTCTCCGGCGGCTGGAGAAGCGGGCGGTGGCCGACGGCGGCGGCGTCAACCACCGCGCCGGCCTCTACGACGCGATCCTCATCAAGGAGAACCACATCGCCGCGGCCGGCGGGATCGCGAGGGCGATCGGGCGCGCCCGCGAGGCCAGACCCGACCTCCCGCTGGCCGTCGAGGTGCGCGACGAAGACGAGATCGACGAGGCGCTCTACGCCGGCGCGCCGCGCCTCCTGCTCGACAACATGACGCCCGACGAGGTGCGCGCCGCGGTGGCGCGCGTGGCCGGCCGGGCGGAGCTCGAGGCCTCCGGCGGGGTCAACGCGGAGACAGTTTTGGTCTATGCGACCATTGAAGGGCTAGACTACGTCTCGATGGGCGCCCTCACCCATTCGGCGCCTGCTCTCGACCTCTCCCTGGCCCTGGAGGCCTTCCCCCCGAAATGACCCTGCTCTCGCTCGACAACATCCCGGCCCTCCAGGCCGAGGTGCGCGCGCTCGCGGAGGAGCGCGGGGCGGTGATCCTCGCCCACAACTACCAGCTCCCCGAGGTCCAGGATGTGGCCGACTTCGTCGGCGACTCGCTCGGCCTCTCGCAGCAGGCGGCGGCCACCGATGCCGGCGTGATCGCCTTCTGCGGCGTGCACTTCATGGCCGAGACGGCGTCGATCCTGGCGCCTGAGAAGACGGTCCTGCTCCCCGACCCGGACGCCGGCTGCTCGCTCGCCGACTCGATCACCGCGCCGCAGCTGCGCGCTTGGAAGGCCGCCCACCCCGGCGCCGTCACAGTGATGTACGTCAACACGACCGCCGAGGTCAAGGCGGAGACCGACTACTGCGTGACGTCGTCGAACGCCGTCAAGGTCGTCGAGCACATCTATCGCGAGCACGGCGAGGACACCGAGATCCTCTTCGGGCCCGACATGTTCCTCGGCGCCTACGTCGAGAAGATGATCGGGAAGCCGATGCGCGTCTGGGACGGCGAGTGCCACGTCCACGCCGGCATCCGCCCCTCCGACATCGCCGACATGCGCGAGGCGCACCCGGGCGCCGACTTCCTCATCCACCCCGAGTGCGGCTGCTCGACCGCGGTGATGGAGTACGTCGCCGCCGGCGACGTGAGCCCCGACGGCGTGCACATGCTCTCCACGGGCGGGATGCTCGGCTACGCCGCGACCGCGCCGGCGGGAACGACGGCGATCGTGGCGACGGAGACCGGGATGCTGCACCCGCTCCAGATGGCGCGCCCCGACGTGGACTTCGTCGCCGCCAACGAGGCCGCCAGCTGCCGCTACATGAAGATGATCACGCTGCCCAAGCTGCGCGACGCGCTGCGCGAGATGGCGCCGGAGGTCAAGGTCGCCGACGCGGTCGCCGACCGCGCCCGGCTGCCCATCGAGCGCATGGTCAGCATCGGCTAGGCCGGCTCTGGGAGCAGCTCAAGGCCCCGCTCGGCTGCCTCTCGAACGAGAGGCAGCTGCTCCCGGCGGCGCTCGAACTCGGCCGGCGTGTAGCAGTGCACGTCGGCCGGGGCGCCCATCTCGTAGGCGTCCCACAGGCTCCCGCACACATAGACGCGCTCGAGCCACGGCACGCCGTCGAAGAACTCCGACACGAGCACGATCACGAACTCGGGGCCGCGCTCGCGCTGCGGCCCGGCCCCACGCAGATCCGCGACGCGCGCGCCGCCGAGCAGGGCTCGCTGGATCGGCCAGCGGTCGGTGACCCGCTCGACGTAGCGCTCGAGCTCGCGGTGGTTGAGCTCAGGCAGGGACACTCGGTCCCGGATCGTGGCAAACCCACCGGGACGCGGTCAAGCCGAGCGCTCGAGCCGGTCGCGCTCCGGCGGCGTCAGCGGCGCGCCGTCGACCGACGGCTCCAGGTAGCGCTCGAGCGCCTCGGTGTCCTCGGGGCCGCCCCAGCGGTTCGTCCCGCGGGATAGCGTCGGGTACCGGTCGTCGCGGTTGGCCATGCCCGAGTTGACGGTGATCTGGTACAGGCGCGTGAAGTCGACCGGCTCGCCGTCGATCTCGAGGCCGAAGACCGGGTTCGGCGCCGTGGCGCACGGCGTGGCCTTGATCGAGCGGGCCGTCGAGGCGCTCCACGTGTAGCTGATGCCCGCCGAGGCGTGCAGCACCTCGGTCTTCGGGCGCCCGCACCACTGCTCCTTGAGCAGGTCGAGCACCTGGGCGCCGGTGAGCGTCATCGACACCAGCGAGGTCCCGAACGGCTGCGTCATGAACGCGCGGGCGTAGCTGACGTCGCCGGCAGCGAGCCCGGCGCGGACCTGGCCGGGCCGGATGAACGCCGCGTCCGTGCCGCTCGCAGCCGCCTGCGCGTCGGCGACGAGGTTGCCCATCCGGCTCTCGCCCGAGCGGTCGCGGTAGCGCGATGCCGAGCCCGCAAGCCGGCCGATCAGGCGGTCCGCCAGCGGCGCGGCGAACGTCCGGTAGCGGGCGATCATCTCCGAGATGTCGGGCGCCCGCATCACCCAGTGGCCGACGAGCCAGTTGCGCGCCCGCGTGCGCCGCACCTCGCCCGTGCGGCGGTCGAGCTCGAGCTGGAGGCGTGTGACCAGCCGCCCGTAGGACGCGGCGCTGGTCACCCGCTTGCCCCACATCACGCAGTTGTAGACGGTATGGGTGTGGCCGGTGAGGAAGAGGTCGACGTCGCGCGTGGTGTGCTGCACGATGCTGCGCAGCGGCCCGCCGAGCCCGTTGCAGTCGTTGACGCCGCCGGGCGCGCGCGTGAAGCCGCCTTCGTGCAGCAGCACGACGATGGCCCTGACGCCGCGGCGCTTGAGCACCCGGGCGTAGCGGTTGGCGGTGGCGGCCTCGTCGAGGAACCGCAGCCGGCGCGCGAACGTCGGCGAGATGTAGTCCGGGGTGCCCTCGAGCGTCATCCCGATGAAGCCGATCTTGACCGGCCCGACCTTCCGGATCGCGAACGGCGGGAAGAACAGCTTGCCGGTGCTCCGGTTGACGACGTTGGCGGCCAGGAAGGGGAAGTTCGCGCCCTCGTACGGCGAGCCGTCGGCGCAGCCGTCGATCGGGTGGCAGCCGCCGCGCTTGAGGCGGCGCAGCTCAGCCGGCCCCTCGTCGAACTCGTGGTTGCCGACCGACGTGACGTCGAGCCCGATCATGTTCATCGCCTCGATCGTGGGCTCGTCGTGGAACAGCGAGGAGAGGAGCGGGCTGCCGCCCACGAGGTCGCCGGCGGCGACGACGAACGTATGGCGCGCCCGCGCGCGCAGCGACCGGATGTGCGTCGCGAGGTACTCCGCGCCGCCGGCCGGGAAGCGCTCGTCCGGCCGGCGCATGATCGTCCCCGGCGTCGTCGACTCGAGGTGGCCGTGAAAGTCGTTGATCCCCAGCAGCTGCACGCGGACGGGCGGGGGCGGCGGCTTCTTCTTCCGCGGCTTGTCGCGCACCTGCGCCACCGCGGGCGAGGCGGCGCAGAGCATGGCCGCGAGCGCGGCGAGGATGACGGCGATCCGGTGCATTGGCCCGTCACAGCTAAACAACCCTGACCACCAAGGGTTGCGGCGCTAGCCCGTGAATTCCTCCAGCTCGTGCGGGCCGACGACCGCGACGGAGGCCTCGTCCGAGATGCCCCGGGCCACCTGGGCCACCTGGTCGAAGGTCGTCCGGTCCAGCGCCGCGATCGCGTCGTCGGGGTCGATGTCGCCGCCGAACACGACGGACTGCGAGGCCGCGTAGCGGGCGACCGCGTTGGTGTTCTCGAAGGCCAGCACGCGGCGGCCGGCGGCATACGCCCGGGCGCGCTCGAACTCCTCCTCGTTCGGCCCGTCGGCGCGCAGCTCGTCCACGATCTCGCCCATGCGCGTGAACGCCTCGACGCACTTGCTCGAGTCCAGGCCCGCCGACAGCTGGAGGATCGGGACGTCGGCGAAGGCGTGGTCGACCGAGTACACGGAGTACGCGAGCCCCCGCTGCTCGCGGATCTCGTCGAACAGCCGCGAGCCCATCGAGCCGCCGAGCAGCGTCGAGTACACGCCCAGCGCGGCGCGGTCGGCCGGGTCGCGAGGGTCGATCGCGGGCCGGTAGGACATCCGCAGATGGGATTGGTTGGAGGTTCGGTGCTCGACCAGCGTCTGCGGGGAGAACGGCGGCGCCGGCTCGCTGCCGCCGTTGGCCGAGATCGAGGGGAAGCGCCCGAACGCCTCCGCCAGATCGTTGTCGTCCGGCAGGTGCTCGAGGTTGCCGACGAGGAACGCACCGCCGCGGGCTCCCGCCCACTGGCGGCCGCGGAAGGCGAGGATGTCCTCGCGCGTGAACATGCGCAGGTGCTCGGCCGGTCCCAGGACGGGGCGCCCGAGCGGATGGTCGCCGAACGCCGCGCGGTCGATCAGCTTCTCGGCGACGACCGACGGCTGGTCGTCGGACCGGGCGATCTCCTGGATGACGACGCCGCGCTCGCGGTCGAGCTCGTCGGCGTCGATCTTCGGGCGGCCCACGAAGTCGGTCAGCAGGTCGATCGCGTCGCCCACGACCTCGGCGCGGCAGGTGATGTGGAAGGCGACGAGGTCGTGCGACGTGTAGGCGTTGAGCACGGCGCCCATCCGCTCCGCCGTCTCGTTGACCTTGCGGTAGTGGTCGTACTTCTCGCCGCCCTTGAACACGAGGTGCTCGAGGAAGTGGGCCATGCCGTTCTCCTCGCGCCGCTCGGTCCGCGCGCCGGCATCGAACGCGACGAGCACCGTCGTCGCCCGCGTGCCCGGCAGCTCGATGCGGTGGATCGGGAGTCCGGAAGGGATCGTCGACGTCTCTATGCGGGCCATCCCTTGCAATGTAACTGTCAGGGAGGGGCGCGCCGCAGGCGGGCGAAATACCCTGTTCAGCCGATGGCCGCCACCGAGCGACACGCACGGCAGCGCACCGCCCGCCCACAGGCGGCGCCGCGCGCCCCTGCCGTGATCGAGTTCGACGACGTCTCGAAGCGCTATCCCAGCGGCGACACGGGGCTCGAGCACGTGTCGTTCTCGGTCCAGCCGGGCGAGTTCGTGTTCATCGTCGGCGCCTCGGGCTCGGGCAAGTCGACGACGATGCGGCTGCTGATCAAGGAGGTCGAGCCGACCGGCGGCGCGATCCACGTCGCCGGCCGCGACCTGTCGAAGATCACGCGCCGCAAGGTGCCGTACTACCGCCGCAACCTCGGCGTCGTCTTCCAGGACTACAAGCTGCTCCCGAACCGGACGGTCTACGAGAACGTGGCGTACGCGCTCCAGGTCACGGGCGGCACACGACGGGAGATCCGCGAGAAGGTCCCCGACATCCTGCGCCTCACCGGGCTCTCGCTCAAGCTCCACAGCCGTCCCGAGCAGCTCTCGGGCGGCGAGCAGCAGCGCGTCTCCGTCGCCCGCGCGTTCGTCAACCACCCGCCGCTGCTGCTGGCCGACGAGCCGACCGGCAACCTCGACCCCGAGACCTCGATCGGGATCATGCAGCTGCTCTACCGGATCAACAGGACCGGCACGACGGTCGTGGTCGCCACCCACGACGTCGACATGGTCGACCGCATGCGCCGGCGCGTGATCGAGCTGTCCGCCGGCCGCGTGGTGCGCGACGAGCGCGCCGGGGCCTACGCGGCGCGGGAGACGACCGGCGAGTTCGCGGTGCGGCTGCGCGGGGACGACGCGTGAGGCTCGGCTTCTTCCTGCGCGAGGCGCTGCGCGCCCTGCGCCGCAACGCGGTGCCCTCCTTCGCCGCCATGGCCACCGTGCTCGTCACGGTGCTGATCCTCGGCGTCTTCATCCCTGTCGTGCAGGCCACGACAGGGGCGGCGAACGAGGTCCGGGGCCGCGTGATCGCCGACGTGTACCTCAAGACGAGCGCCGACGACCGCGATGTCGCCCGCGTGCGCAACCTGCTCGAGACCCAGGTGCCGTACGTCGGCCGGGTCGTGTACCTCTCGAAGGAGCAGGCCTATCGCGACGAGCGCAAGCGCAACCCCGAGGCCTACGACCTGCTCGGCGCCAACCCGCTCCCGGACACCTTCCGCGTCACGCCCGACCGGCCGGACAACATCGCCAAGCTGCGCGACGCGCTGACGCCGGTCTCCCCGGCGGGCGGCCGCACGCCGGTGGACGAGGCGATCGACGACGTGCGCAACCGCGAGGAGGACACCAACAAGATCCTCTCGGTCACCCGCGTCGTGAAGCTCACGATGGCACTGCTCGCCGCCCTGCTGGTGATCGCGTCGGTGCTGCTGATCGCCAACACCATCCGGCTGTCGCTCTACGCGCGGCGGCGCGAGGTCGAGGTCATGAAGCTGGTGGGCGCGACGGACTGGTTCATCCGGTGGCCGTTCGTGATCGAAGGTGTGCTGGTGGGCGCGATCGGCGGCATCGTCGCCGTGCTCCTGCTGGCGGTCGTCAAGCTCGCGGTCGTCGACCCGCTGGCGCAGGAGTTCGAGCTGATCGCGGCGCCCGAGACGATGAACTTCCCGCTGCTCGTGGCGCTGCTGCTGGGCGCCTCGGTGGCGGTCTCCGCAGCCGGCTCCGGCCTCTCGCTGCGGCGCTTCCTGCGGGTCTGAGTACCGTGATGTAGGTGCGCCGCCGCCGCAGGTCGCTCCTCCCCGTCCTCATCCTGCTCATCCCGCTCCTGCTCGCCGGCGGGATCTGGCTCGGCGGCCATCCCGAGGTCCTCCCCGGGCCGGTGCGCGACACGCTCGTGGCCGACACCGACGGGCGTGTCTACGAGGAGGCGATCGACACCCTGGCGCGGGACTACTACCGCGACGTCGACCGCGACAAGCTCCTGAACACGTCGCTCGAGGAGGCCGTCCGCTCGCTCCAGGACCGCTTCTCGCACTACTTCGCGCCGCGCGACTTCGACGACTTCCAGGAGGCGACCGAAGGCCGCTTCGAGGGCGTCGGGATGACCGTCGAGGAGGTGCCCCGGGGCCTGCGGGTGCTGACGGTCTATGACGGCTCGCCGGCCGAGCGCGGAGGCGTGCGCCCGGGCGACGTGATCACCCACGTCAACGGCCGCTCGATCGCCGGCGCCAGCTCGGAGGAGTCGACGACCCGCATCAAGGGCCCGGCGGGCAGCGAGGTGCGGCTCACCGTGCGCTCGAACGGCCGCACCCGGGAGCTGAAGCTCGAGCGCGCCGAGGTCGAGATCCCGGTCGTCGAGGGCAAGCTCGTGAAGGGCGTCGCCCACGTGCGGCTCGCGGGCTTCACGTCCGGCGCCGGGGACGAGGTCTCTGGTGCGGTCAAGCGGCTGCTCGGCAAGGGAGCCGACGGGGTCGTGCTCGATCTGCGCGACAACGGCGGCGGCCTGCTCAACGAGGCGGTGGCGGTGGCGTCGGTCTTCATCCCCGACGGCAAGATCGTCTCGACGCGCGGTCGATCGCGGCCGGAGCGCGTCTACGAGGCGACGGGCGGGGCGATCGACCCCGACGTCCCGGTGGTCGTGCTGGTCAACGATCGCAGCGCCTCGGCGTCCGAGATCGTGGCCGGGGCGCTCCAGGATCGCGAGCGGGCGGAGGTCGTCGGCACCCGGACGTTCGGCAAGGGGGTCTTCCAGGAGATCGAGCCGCTGGCCAACGGCGGGGCGCTCGACATCACGGTCGGCGAGTACTTCCTGCCCAGCGGCCGCAACCTTGGCGGCGGCGGGCCGGCGCGTGGCGCGGGCCTCCAGCCCGACGTGCGGGCCGAGGACGACGCGAAGACGCCGCGCGACGAGGCGCTGGCCGTGGCCCTCCGTGAGGTGACGTGAAGCAGCGGCACGCGCGGGCTGCCCGGGAGGACCGCGGGCGCGCCGCGGGCGGTCGCTTCGCCGACCGGGCGCGGCCGGGGCCGGTCGTCGCGCTGCTCGAGAAGCGCGGGCGCTTCTGGACCGCGACGCCCTTCTTCGCCCGCGGCCCGCGCATGAACGTCGACCGGAGCGCAGCGCGGCCGGGCGAGCTGGTCCTGGTCGCCCCCACCGGCCGCGGAGCCGGGCACGGGCGGGTGCTGCGGCAGATCGGGCGGCCCGACGTGGCGCGCGACGTGCTCGAGGCACTGCTGCTCGACCGCGGCCTGCGCCGGCGCTTCGACCCGCTCGCCGAGCGCGAGGCGCGCGAGGCGGCCGGGCGGGTGCCGGAGGTGCCGCGGGTCGACCTGCGCGCGCTGCCCACCTTCACGATCGACCCTCCCAGCGCGCGCGACTTCGACGACGCGATCTCGGCCGAGCTGCTCGACGACGGCGCGGTGCGCGTGTGGGTCCACATCGCCGACGTCGCCGCGCACGTGAAGCCGGGCTCGAACGTCGACCGCGAGGCGTTCAAGCGCGCGACCTCGGTCTACGTGCCCGGGCTGGTCGAGCCGATGCTCCCCGAGGCGCTCTCCAACCAGGCCTGCTCGCTCGTGCCGAACCAGGATCGGCTGGCGGTCACGGTGGAGCTCGACCTCGTGGGAGCGAAGCCGCGGCGGACCGTCTTCCACCGCTCGGTGATCCGCTCGGACCGGCGGCTGACCTACCCGGAGGTCGACGAGATCTTCGCGGGGCGGATGCAGGCCGAGGAGCCGTGGGCGGCGCCGCTCGCCGCCGCCCGGCAAGCCGCCGCGGCGCTCCAGCGGGAGCGCGAGGCGAAGGGCGCGCTCGAGGTCGATACCGAGGAGCCGGAGTTCGCGTTCTCCGGCGAGGGTCACGTGACGGCGCTGGTGCCGAGCGAGCAGACGGAGTCCCACCGCGTGGTCGAGCACCTCATGATCGCGGCCAACGAGGCGGTCGCGACGCTGCTCGAGACGCGCAAGCTCCCGGCGCTCTACCGGGTGCACGAGCAGCCCGAGCCGGCGCGCGTGCAGCACCTGGCCGAGCAGCTCGCCTCGCTCGACGTGCCGACTCCGCCGCTGCCGGCCGTCATGACCCCGCAGCAGGCGGGCGACGCCGTGGCCGAGATCGCTCGCCTCGTGTCGGGGGAGGTGCGGCGGCGCGACGGCCGTGGCCGGACCGCGTTCACCTCGCTCGTGCTCCGGTCGCTCAAGCAGGCCCGCTACTCACCGCGCAACCTCGGCCACGCCGGGCTGCGGTCGCCGCGCTACTGCCACTTCACGTCGCCCATCCGGCGCTACCCCGATCTCGTCTGCCACCGCTCGCTGCTCGACGCGATCGGCGCGGGCGAGGACCAGCCGCCGGCCTCGCAGCTGGAGGCCGCCGCGGAGTGGTGCTCGGACCGCGAGCGCGACGCGATGCGGATCGAGCGCGACGCCGACGCGGTGGCACGCTGCTTCCTGCTCGAGGCGGAGCTGTTCGAGGGCGGCTGGGAGACCGTGTTCGACGGCGAGGTGACGGGCATCATCAGCGCCGGCGCCTTCGTGGCGTTCGGCGACGGCCACGAGGGGATGCTCCCGGTGCGGCGCCTGCGCGGCGACTGGTGGGAGCTCAACGAGCTGGAGACGATGCTGGTGGGTGCAGAGAGCGGGAAGGCGATCCGGCTCGGCGACCCGGTGCAGGTGCGCGTCGAGCGCGTCGACGCCCCGCGGGGGCGTGTCGACCTCGTGCTCGCGGGCGACTAGCCGCGCGCCCAGATGTCCGCGCAGTCGGCGCAGACGCTCTCCGGCACCAGCCCCGCTCGCATGAGCAGCCCGAACACCTGGCAGCCGAGGCAGAACGCGAACACGGACTCGAGCGTCGCGGCGGTGACGAGCAGGAGGAGCAGCGCTTCGGCGGCCGCCTCGGCGCCGAAGCCGAGCGCGAGGACCGCGGCCGTGGTCGTCATCGCAGCTCCCATCCCCTGCGCGAAGCGCTTCGGTGGCCCGGGCACGTAGCGCGGCTCCCCGAGTCGCGGGGCGGCCACGCGGGTCGCGAAGCGGCCGAGCGGGCTCAGCGTTGGGCCGGTCAGCACGCGGGCCCAGAAGCCGTACGCGAGCGGGACCAGCAGCCAGTAGGCCGAAGTGGCCAGCGTTACGATGGCCGTGAGCGCCACCACACCGGCGACCACGCGCGCAGCCTTCTCGTTGACCGGGTTCGGGAAGGAGAACACCGCTCGTAAATCCTACAAACCCGATCAGCTTTCGTTGGCAGACATCGCGACAAACCGGCAGGCGCGCCACCGCTACCACTTCCTCGAGACGTGGGAGGCCGGCCTCGTGCTCACCGGCACCGAGGTCAAGTCGCTGCGCGAGGGGAAGGCGCAGATCAAGGACGGGTACGCGGCGTTGCGCGGGTCGGAGGTGTGGCTCCACAACGTCCACATCCCGCCGTACGGCCCGGCGTCGCGCGAGAACCACGAGCCCGAGCGCCCGCGCAAGCTGCTCATGCACCGCCGCGAGATCGAGCGGCTGATCGGCAAGACGCGCGAGAAGGGCCTCACGCTCGTGCCCACGCGGCTCTACTTCAAGGACGGCCGCGCGAAGGTCGAGATCGCGCTCGCCCGCGGCAAGGACGTCGGCGACAAGCGCCAGGCGATCAAGGAGCGGGAGATGAAGCGGGAGATGGAGCGGGCCATCCGGCAATAGGACCTGGGGGGCCGCCCAACGGGGCATTCCGTGTGGAGCGATGTCCCGTTGGGCACCCCTGAGCCCCGCGGACGCCGGGCGTCCCCTGGGGAGGACGCCCGGCGCTGTCGGGTCAGCCGTTGGCGCGACCCGTGAACACGACGACGCGCCGGAACGGCGGGCGGTCGGGCGGGGTGGGGGGTGGGGAGGATGAAGCTGGACTCACGGGGAGGACTCCTTGTCTTCCGAAAGTACGACGATCATCGTACCAAACTCGTTCGATAGTCGTCGTACAATGGGTCTCGTGCGCTCCCTCCATCACCCGGCGGCCGAGACGCTCGAGCTCACGGGCGTCCTCCACGCACTCGCCGACCCGGTACGGCTCGAGATCGTGCGCGAGCTCGCGGCGGGCGGCGGCTGTGAGCGCCGCTGCAACGCGTTCTCGCTGCCGGTGACGAAGTCGACCCGCACGCACCACTTCCGGGTGCTGCGCGAGAGCGGCGTGATCGAGCAGCGCGCCGAGGGGACGGCGGTCGTGAACCGCCTCCGTCGCGACGAGCTCGACGCCCGCTTCCCGGGCCTGCTCGACTCGGTTCTCGGCGCGGGCTGAACGCCCTGACGCCGCGGATTTCACCGCAGATTGCGGCAATCGCCCCGCGGGCGCCCTTGCGAGGCGGCGCGGACGCGGGATAGCTTGGCCGCCGACGCGGAGGTCGAGACGCAGAGAGCGAGGCCACTGAGGTGAGAGGCCCGCCGCCCCGTCCGCAGCGGTGCTTGCACCGACGCGGAGGGCTCCTCGAGCGGCTCCCTCCGCGTCTTTTTGCGTTCTAGCGGCGCGGCACGCATGAAAAATGCGGAGAATGCGGGATCGGCGGAGAAAACCCCTTGTGCGACGCACCCTCACCGCATAGGTTGTTCCCAGACGCGGACGTGAGTCGCAAAGAGCGAGGCCACTGAGGTGAGAGGCCCGCCGCCTATCCCGGAGACGGTTCGCCGTAGCCGGGGGGCTCCTCGAGCGGCTCCGTTCGCGTCGATTTCGTTAACGCCCTCTCAGACGCCGGCGTCACCGAGGAGCGGGAGCCAGATCTCGCTGCGCGTCGGGAAGCAGGGGGTGGCATGGCGGAGGCGCTCGAGCGGGATCTCGCCGACGATCGCGATCGTGGCAGCGTGGAGCATGTCGGCCACCTCGGCGCCGGTGATCGTCGCGCCGACGATGACGCGCCGGTCGGGGTCGATCAGCAGCCGCGACGTGCCAGCGGCGTCGTGGCCGTAGAACGACCCGCCGGCGTTGCCCGACGTCGACGTCTCGACGACCTGCACGTCGACCCCTGCCGCGGCGGCCGTGTCCGTCGTGTGGCCCACGGCCGCCACCTGCGGCTCGGTGAAGATCACGCGCGGGCTGAGCGGGCCGTCGGCGCCGTGGTCGAGCGCGGTCTCCTCGCCGAGGATGTGGTCCACGGCGATCCGGGCCTGGTACTTGCCCATGTGGGTGAAGAGGGTCTTGCCGTTCACGTCGCCGATCGCGTACAGCCACGGGTGGCCGTCGGCGCGCATGTGGTCGTCGACCTGGACCGGTTGGTCGGTGTCGATCCCGAGCGCCTCGAGCCCGAGGCCCTTGGTCTGCGGCTTGCGGCCGAGGGCGGCGAGCAGCACGTCGCCCTGTGCCTCGCGGCCGTCGGCGGTCGTGACCACCACGGTGTCGCCCCGCTGCTCCACCTTCGTCGCCTTCTGGCCCGTGCGGATGTCGACCCCGTACTCGTCGAGCGCGTCGGTCACCTGCTCGCACGCGTACTCCTCCTCGCGCGGGAGCAGCCGGCGCTCGCCCTCGATCAGCGTGACGTGCGAGCCGAGCGTCTGGAACGCCTGCGCCATCTCGACCCCGACCACGCCGCCGCCCATGATGACCATGGTGTCGGGGATCGTCTTCGCGGTGGTCGCCTCGCGGTTGGTCCACGTGTCGTCGATCCCGTCGAGGCCCTCGATCGGTGGCATCGACGGGATCGACCCGGTCGCGAGGATCACGGCGCGCGTCGCCTCGATCTCCTCGCCCGCGACCCTGACGCGTCGCTCGCCGGTCAGCTCCCCGACGCCGCGCAGGAGCTCGATGCCGCGATCCTCGAGCCAGGGGAGCTGGGCGGAGTCGTCGAGGTCGTGGACGATCTCGTCGCGGCGAGCCAGCACGGCGGCGACGTCCAGTTCGCCGGTGATCGCCTCGGCGGCGCCGACGACGCGGCGCGCCTCGGCCAGCGCCTCGTACGGCCGCAGCAGCGCCTTGGAGGGCATGCACGCCCAGTACGAGCACTCGCCGCCCACGAGCCGGTCTTCGACGATGGCGACCCGCAGGCCCTTGTCCGCCGCTCGGCCGGCCGCCACCTCGCCCGCGGGCCCAGCCCCGATCACCACCACGTCGAACGTCCGCATCGGCCCTCCTGTCGCTCTACAATGGATCGCGAACATAACCCCTGGGGACGACACGGCTTCGACGTGGCCGATTCGCAGGGGCGGTTGCGAGCCGAGGTTCCCGGAGGCCTCGAAAAACACCGGGAAAACCATAAGTGCGGACAACAAGTCCATCGCGGGGTCTCACGACTTCGCGCTCGCCTAACCCCGGTTAGGTGAGATGTCGGTCCCCCGGAGCCTGCGACGGGGAGGCCGACTCAGCTAGCAGGCTCACCTCGCGTGGATCGCCTCATCCGCGCGAGGGACACCTTCAGAGGCTGGCCCCCCTCAACCCTGCCGGCGTGGCGAGCGGGGGGCGAGACACAGAGCGCCGGATACGCTCGTAGACGCCGTCCTGAGCGCGGTCGCGGACGTGGGTTCGATTCCCACCGTCTCCACTGGTCCGCCCGGAGCCGACAATCCGGGACACCCTGCAAACCTCGCTCGTTTGGAGCGGGATTTGTTGCGACGAGGGCGACACGGTTTGCAGGCGTTTCCGCGGAAACGCGGGCGATCGAGTCGCGCGCGAGTCGCAGATCGGCGCTTCAGGCCAGTCGCGGCCCAGTCGCGGCACAGCTTGGAGCGTCGGACAGCACACGCTCGTTTCCCTGTCGATCGCGAAAGCGGGAGCTCGCGCGGCCGGGACGCTCGCGCGTAGTCCAAGGCGGCAGCGAGCAACGCCGCGGTCGAGACGCCTCCCTTCACGCGGAAGCGGAAGCCACTCCGCCGTCGCCTGGCCGGTCACGGGCGGCTCGGCTGGGGGACCCGACAAGGCCGCGCGGCCGAACTCCATCGACGCCGTGGCCACACTCGTCGCCGTCAGCTCATCGAAGCCCGCGAACGCGCTCGCGAGTCTCGGACCGGCAGAGGTTCGGACCCCGAGCCGACGGTGACAGCGCTGCTCCCCGAGCCCGAGAGACGCTTTCCTCTGCTGTGGTCCGCCGAGCCTTGAGCGCCTAGAGCGCGAGCATCGCCGCCGCGACTTCACTGGCGGCCGCATCGGGGATCGCCGTCGCGGCCCCTTCGAGCACGAGCAGCCGCGCACCGGGGATCTCGCGCGCTAGCGCTTCGCCGTTGCCGACAGGGAAGAACGGATCGCGGCGACCGTGCACCACGAGCGCCGGGATCGCGAGCTCGGACAGGCGCTCGCGCCAGCGCGGCTTGCAGTCGAGCTTGGCGAACACCATGCCCAGCTGGTTGGCCATCTGGACCGCGGGCTCTGTGCCCTGCGTGCGGTCCCACTTGCGCTGGGCGGTTGCGCGCGCGGCGGCGGGGTCGTCGCCGAGGATCTCCGCGCCTCCGGCGGCAAACTCCACCACGGCGGCGCGGTCGGACCAGTCGGGCATCGAGCGCGAGAACAGCCGGTCCATCGTCGCCGCGTCATGGTCAGGCAGGTCGTCGTCGACCGGGCCTGGAGCGACGGGCCGCGTTCCGGCGAGGGTGAGCGCCGAGAACGCGTCCGGGTGGTCGAGCGCGGCGACCTGGGCGACCATCCCACCCACGCCGATGCCCGCCAGGTGCGCCGGCCGGTCGTCGAGTTCGCGGGCGAGCGCCGCGGCGTCGGCTGCGAGATCGCGCAGCGTGTACGCCGGAGCCTTGGGATCGACGGTGGTCGACGCGCCCGAATCGCGCAGGTCGTACCGCACGACGTGGCGCCCACCGCGCGCGAGCGCCTCGCAG
>DASTIC010000023.1:0-15288 GCA_035717845.1 Solirubrobacteraceae bacterium | reverse complement strand
CCTCGTCCGGCGGACCCGCGTAGAGGCCGGCGATCGCGGCCACGGTCTGACCATGCAGCTCGGCGGGCAGGGACGGCTCCTCCGGCGCGGTCAGGTACGCGAACGCGAGGCCGACCTCGGCCGGCGCCGAGCGCATCGCGTCACCCCACCGGGCCAGCAGCGCCGCGCCCTCCGCGGCCGGGTACAGCGCGAGTCCGGCCGTCACCTCGGGCCCGAGCGGGTGCAGGCGAAACTCGAGCGCGGTCACCACACCGAAGTTCCCGCCGCCACCGCGCAGCGCCCACAGCAGCTCGGGATGCTTGTCGTCGGACGCGCGGACGGTCCGGCCGTCGGCGGTGACGAGCTCGACCGCCAGCAGGTTGTCGCAGGCGAGGCCGTGCTTGCGCTCCAGCCAGCCCGAGCCGCCGCCGAGCGTGAGCCCGGCGACGCCGGTGGTCGAGACGCGCCCGCCGGTGGTCGCGAGGCCGTGCACCTGAGCGGCGCGGTCGAACTCGCCCCACGTGCACCCGGCGCCGATGCGCGCGACGCGTCGCTCAGGGTCGATCTCGATCTGCTTGAGCGGGCGGACGTCGATGCCGATGCCGCGGTCACACATGGATGTGCCGGCGACGGAGTGCCCGCCGCTGCGCACCGCCGACGGCAGCCCGGTCTCGCGAGCGAAGCCGATCGCGGCGATCACGTCGTCGACGCCTGCGCATCGCGCGATCACCGCGGGGCGGCGGTCGATCATCACGTTGAAGAGCGTGCGCGCCTCGTCGTAGCCGGGGTCGTCCGGTTCGATCAGGGTTCCGCTGAAGCCCTCGCGCAGACGGTCGAACGCGGTGGTGTCGATCGTCGTGCTCATGGCGATCGACGCTACGCGCGCGCTGCGCGCGTGTCATGAGCGGTTCAGCTCATCTTTTCGTCATCGTCGATCAGCCCGTGGCGCATCGCGAAGAGGCTGGCGCTCGCCCGCGAGTTGACGTCGGCCTTGAGGTAGATGTGCGCGATGTGGTTGGCAACGGTCTTCGGTGCGAGGACGAGGCGCTGGGCGATCTGCGCGTTCGTGTGCCCGCGGACGAGGAGACGCAGCACGTCGATCTCGCGCGGCGTCAATCCCGCGGGCCATTCACGGCGGCGCCGCACGCGGTGCCCGGCCGCGCGCAGCACGGCGTTGACGGCCTCCCCGTCGAGCCGGCCAGCGCGCACCTCACCGCGCAGCTCGGCCTCGGCGTCAGCGTCGCCGAGCGTGTCGCGGTGCGGGCGCTCTTCGCGCAGGGCCTGGTAGACGTGGGCGGCGGCGAGCACGCGCGCGGCGGGACCGAGCGCAGCGGCCGCGAGGCCGCGCGGATACCCGGAGCCGTCGAGGCGCTCGTTCTGCTCACCGGCGAGCGTTCCAAGCGCTTGGAGCCCTGGCGCAGTGCTGAGGACGCGCTCGGCGAGGTAGGGATGCAGGCGCATCCGCTCGGTTTCGGCGGGCGTCAGCGGTCCTGGCTTGTCCCAGATCGCGTTGGAGACGCCGAGGCGCCCGACACCGCAGACCAGTGACGCGCGTCGCAGGGCGACGACGTCGCCGGCAGGTAGGCCGTAGTCCTCGCCGGCGCACGCGGCCAGCTCGGCGACCGCTTGCGAGTGGCCTGCGGTGTAGGGCGACTTCAGGTCGGCGAAGTCAGCGACTGCTTCGAGTGCGGCGTCGAGGTCGGAGCCCTTGAGCACCGGGCGCAGCGCAGGCTCGGCGTCGATGAGGGCGTCCCAGCTCGTCGCGGCGTCGAGGCCGGCGAGGATCGCCGTCGCGTCGGCGCAGAAGAGGTCGACCAGGGCAGGGTCGAATTGGGTGCCGCGCCGCTGCTGGGCCACGGCGACTGCCGCGTCGATGCCCTCGGCGCGGTGAAAGACCTCGATCACGTCGACGAGCTGCACGATCCTCGCGGCCAGCGAGAGCTGCTCGCCCTTGATCCCCTTCGGGGCGCCCTTGCCGTCCCAGCGCTCGAACGCCTCGTGCAGCGGATCGCGCACCGCCGTCCCGAGACCCAGCCGTTCTGCGAGCTGCCCCGAAACGAGGCAGTGGGTCGGCTCCATCACCTCGATCCAATGACGCCCGGACGCCACGAATGCGGCGGCCGTGCGCGCGCGTCGTAGGGGTCCCCGGCCCGCCCCGAGATTGCGCATCAGGTACCGGGCAGCCGACAGGCCAACCAGGTCGACTTCGTACGTGCCGGCCCTGAAGGCGATGTCATCGCCGAAGAAGCGCGCCTGCTCATGGCTGTCGGCATGGCAGCCAACCCAGGCGATCAGCTCCGCGTAGTAGATCGCCGCGCGCTCCTCCTCGCCCAGCCCGAGCCGCTCCGCGAGATGCAGGCCGATGACCGATGCGCGCAGGACGTGCTCGGTGGGCTGTCCAAGCCCGAGGTCGACCGCCAGCGACATCGCGCCGATCAGCTCGGCAAGGCGCAGTCCGGCGTGGTCGAGGTCCTCGGCTGTCGCGGGCATGTCGGCGCGTCAGTCTCGTCGAAGAGCGAGCGGCCTCGCAGCGGCGGAGGTGGCTGGACGGGGTGGCATGTCAACGAGCACCCATAGGCCAGACATCGCGGTGAGTCCGGCGACGAGCGCGATCGCACCGCCATAGCCGACCGCGTCGGCGGCCATGCCGGCAATCAGCGCGCCGGCGACGTAGCCGCTGTCGCGCCAGAAGCGGTAGACGCCGACGATCGGCGCGCGCGCGACCGGGGTCACCGCGTCGGACATCGCCGCGATCAGCGTCGGGTAGACCAGCGCCGTCCCCAGCCCCAGCAACACGGCGGCCGCGGCCGCTGGTGTCGTGGCGCCGTCGCCGAGCGCCAGCAACCCGAGCGCGGCGGCCTGCAGCAGCATGCCGGCGGCGATCAACGGCTTGCGCCCGACGCGGTCTGACCAATGGCCGGTGGCGATCTGCGTCACGCTCCACACCCCCGGGTACAGCGCTGCGACGAGGCCAATCTCACCAACGCTCGCGCCGTGCGCGGCGAGATACAGCGGGACCAGCCCCCAGGCGAGCGCGTCGTTGAGGTTGTTCACGAGCCCAGCCTGAGAGGACGAACGCAGCGCCGGCTCGCGGTAACTCGCGCGTGCGAACGCCTCCCGCAAGCCAGGTACATGATCGTCGCCGTGAGCGTGGTCGCGGGCCTGTTCGAGTGCGACGTGCGCGGCGGTGTCGCGCACGAACAGCATCGACAGCAGCAGCGCGACGCCCGCGATGATGGCGCCGGCGACGACGAGCACGTCGCGCGCGGCGAACTCGGCCGCGAGCCAGCCGCTGAGCCCGGCGGCAAGCGCGACGCCGCCATAGCCCGCCGACTCATTGAGGCCCAGCGCGAGACCACGCCGCTCGGGGCCGACGAGGTCGATCTTCATCACCACGGTCATGGACCACGCCAGGCCTTGGTTGATCCCCAGGAGCGCGTTGGCGGCGACGATCCAGCCCCAGCTCGGCGCGACCGCGATCAGTACAGGTACTGGCAGCGCCACCCCCCAGCCGGCGATCAGCAGCCGCCGCCGCCCGACCCGCGCCGCGGCGGATCCCGCCAGCAGGTTGGTCAGCGCCTTCGCGACACCGAAGGCGACGATGAACGACAGCACCGCGGCACTCGACCCGAGCGCGAAGTCGTCACGACCAACGAGCGGCAACGTCGCGCGCTCCAGGCCGACCATCGCGCCCACGAAAGCGTTGACGGCGACCAGCAGCGAGAACTGCGCCGCGTTCTCGCGCAGCCCGAGCCGGACGGGCCCAGTCGTCATGTCACCTCGGCGAGCGGGCGGCCGGAGCGGTTGGCGGCGACGATCGCCGCCTGCTGCTCGGGCGCAGGCGGGATGTCCGTCGTGAGCGCCTGTACGAAGGCGTCCTCTGAGTCGAAGCGCAGCGCTCGGTTGTGGCGGCGCTCGAAGCCGATCGTCGAGACCGGATTCGCCGACAGCCCACGGCCGCAGACCGAGCCGGAGTAGTGCGACGGATACAGGACCAGGTGATCGGGCAACGCGAGCAGCCGCTCAGTCAGCGAGCGGTACAGCGCACGTGCCATCTCCTCAGCGGTGTCCGCACCGTGGGCATGCAGATCCGGGCGGCCGGCATCGCCGACCAGCAGCGCGTCACCGGACAGCACGAACCACGGTTCCTCACCGCGCGTGTGGTCGGTCACCACGTAGGCGTGGTGAGCGCCGGCGTGGCCCGGCGTCGCGAGCGCCTGGACCTCGGTGTTCCCGAGTCGGACGACCTCGCCGTCGGCCAGCGGGTGGTGGTCGAACTCGACGCCCGCGCCCTCGGGCAGGTACGCCGTCGCGCCGGTGCGAGCGACGAGCTCGGGGAGCCCGGAGACGTGGTCGGCCTGCACGTGGGTGTCGAGCACGGCGACGATCGCCGCGCCCTGGGACTCGGCGAGCGAGATGTACTCGTCGACCAGATCGACGTGCGGGTCGACGACCGCGAACGCGCTGTGCGTCTTGCAGCCGAACATGTAGGAGGCGCAGGCGGTCTCGTCGTTCAGCAGCTGGCGGAAGTACACGGGTGCCTTCAGAGCCTCGACGTCATCGGCTTGACAAGCTATCAAGTGATCTATTGAATAACAACGAATGGGATCGCGAGCGGAAAAGAGCGCGTTGTACGACGCGATCGCCCTGATGGGCAAGGCCTTTGCCAGCCCCGTCCGGCTGGAGCTGCTTGACCTGCTTGCGCAGGCGCCACGCACGGTCGACGAGCTCGCGCGCGCGAGCGACCAGTCGACTGCCAACGCCTCCCAGCACCTGCAGGCGCTGCACGCCGCGGGAATGGTCACGCGCACGCGCGAGGGGACCAGCACGCGCTACGCGCTCGCCGGTGACGAGGTGCTGTCGCTGTGGCTGGCGTTGCGCGACGCGTCGATCGCACGGCTGGGTGACGTCGAGCGTGCCGCACGCGACTACCTCGGTGAGGAGGTCGACGCGATCGGCCGCGACGAGCTCATCGCCCGCCTGCGCAAGGGCGACGTCGTGCTCGTCGATGTGCGCCCGGCCGAGGAGTACGCGGCCGGGCACATCGAGGGCGCGCGCTCGATCCCGCTCGAAGAGCTTGAGGCCCGGCTGGCGGAGCTGCCGGCCGATCACGAGGTCGTGGCGTACTGCCGCGGCCCGTTCTGCGCGTACGCGCACGACGCCGTACGGCAGATCCAGGCGACCGGCCGTCGGGCGCGACGTCTTGAGGAGGGCTGGCCGGAGTGGCGACTCGCCGGCAAGCCCGCCAAACGCAAGCGAGCCGCCTGAACCACCAGGAGGGAACGATGCGCGCCATCGACTGCCCACGCGGCCATCACTTCCAAGCCGACGCCGACGACGAGCTGTTCCGGCTCTGCCGCGACCACGTCGATGCAGATCATCCCGAGCTGCAGCGCACCGACGACCAGATCTGGCAGCGGATCGCCGCCGACGCATACGACGTGGAGACCGTCGCATGAACGCCGGGGCCTGGATGCGCGGCAACCTCACGACGCAGGGCTACCGCCTCAGCGACGCCGAGCGCCGACAGCTGGCCGTCGGCCTTCGGTTCTCGACGGGCCTATGCCTGACCCTCGTCGTCGTCGTCGGCACGCTCCTCGCGGCAGGCGCCGCGACAGCTGCCCTCGTGCTCGGCGGGATGCTCGTCGCGGCCTGCGCGCTGGTGACCACGACCAACCTCTGCCTGCCCTCCGAGACGTTTGCCTGGCTCGAGCGCCGGCGCGCCGCTGAGTCGATCACTACGTGAGGAGAAACCAGTGACCACAGAAGTCCGCCAGCTCGACACCGCCGAGCTCAAGCAGCGCGTGCAGAGCATGTACGAAGAGGTCGCTCTCGAGCCCGAGCACGAGTTCCACTTCGAGACCGGCCGGCCGCTCGCCGAACGCCTCGGCTACGCACCAGCCGACCTCGACCGCATTCCGGCCGCGGCGATCGACTCGTTCGCCGGCGTCGGGTACTTCCTCGACCTCGCCGCGCTGCAGCCCGGCGAGACGGTGCTCGACCTCGGCAGCGGCTCCGGAATGGACAGCTTCCTCGCCGCCAACCAAGTCGGCTCAGGCGGGATGGTCATGGGCGTCGACATGACCGCCGCGCAGCTCGACAAGGCACGCCGTCTCGCGAGCGACGGCGGCTTCGCGCAGACCGACTTCCGCGAGGGTTTCATCGAAACCCCGCCGGTCGAGGAGGCATCCCTCGACTGCGTGATCTCCAACGGCGTCATCAATCTGTCGCCCGACAAGCCGGCCGTCTTCGCTGCCGCCGCGCGTGCGCTGCGACCGGGCGGGCGGCTCGCGCTCGCCGACATCGTCACCGAGCACCAGCTGCCTGAGGGCGTCACCTGCGACGCGTCGCTGTGGGCGGCGTGCATCGGCGGCGCGATGCAGCGCGACGGCTACCGCGCCGCGATCGAAGCCGCCGGCTTCACGATCGAGGAGTGGCGGACCAACAGCGAGTATCGCTTCGTGTCCGAACGGGCCGACAACGCGACGCAGAAGTACGGCGTGACGAGCATCTCGCTGCTCGCCCGCCGGATCTGACGGTCAGCTGCGCGACGGCGATCGGCCGTCGCGCAGGCGACACCCCGGTCCTGTATGCCGGCACCGCGGTCGTCGAGTTCAGCCCGACCGAGGAGCTGGGACGCACGATCGAGGTCGTGACCAAGAACATGGAGCAGATGCAGGCCTCCTCCTAGACGATCAGGCCGGCGAATCGCTGCAGGTACAGCGGCCAGCCCTGGTCGGCCGCTACGCCATCGCGCGCGCTCTCCCAGCCGGGGCCGTGGCGGTCGAGGTTGCGGTGCTCGAGCTCGACCCGGGTCCGCTCCGGGGTCTCATCGATGAAGCGCACCTCGACCTCGCTGGTCCTCTCGTGGTCAGGCTCGATCTGCCACTGCGGGCTGATGTCCCAGCTGAACACCACCCGGTTCGGAGGCTCGAAGGCGAGCACCCGAGCCCAATGACATTCACTGCCGTCGACGCCGCGATCGAAGATCCGGCCTCCGACACGCGGTTCGAACACCGTCTCGGCGATGTCGACGCCGAGCATGTTGTGCTCGCGCGGCTTGATCCGATCGAAGTCCTCGGTGAAGACGCGGAACGCGCGGTCGATCGGCGCCTCGACGACAATCGACGTGCGCACTGACGTCTCGGCTGCCTGGGTGCTCATGAGTCCTCCTGTGGTGGTTGCTCGACGATAGCTTTGAACGACATCAGCGCGGTGGTCCAGAACCGCTCGAGGTAGGCGCGCAGCTCCGCCAGCCCGTCCGGGTCGGCGGCGTAGATGCGGCGATTGCCCTCGGCGCGGTCGGTGACCAGGCCGGCGTCCTTGAGGACCTTGAGGTGCTGAGAGACGGCAGGCCGGCTAACGGGCATCTCGCGCGCGAGCTCCACGACCGGGCGCGGCCGCTCGGCGACGAGCTCGAAGATCGTGCGCCGCGTCGGATCGCCGAGCGCGGCAAGTCCGGCAAGTCGGTAAGCCATTGCTCACGGTTAGCATATGCTTACCCTCGGTTCATTGTCAACGCGTCTGGGCATATCGTGGCGGCTGATGGCTGTCGCCGATCGTGAGGAGAGGGCCCGTAGCGCGTTCGCGCGACGGATGTGGGGCGACGCGTTCGCTGATCTGTCGGCGGCTCAGCGCGAGCGGAAGTTGGACGCCGAGGATCTCGAGCGCCTCGCGATCGCCGGGTACATGCTCGGAAAGGACGGCGATTGCGAGGAGGCGTGGATCGCCGCCAACCGCGTGTGGTCGGAGCGAGGCGAAGCGGAGCGAGCCGCGGGCTGTGCGTTCCGGCATGCGCTCGGCCTCTTCTTCCGCGGGGATCTAGCTCCGGCGATGGGCTGGGTCGCCCGGGGCGGAAGGCTCCTGGAGAACCGCCCGGAGAGCGTCGAGCAGGCCTGGTTCCGGATGCTCACCGCACTGCCCCGCCTGTTCAGCGGAGATGCCGGCACCTATTCGAGCTTCGTCGAAGCGGGAGAGATCGCCGAGCGCCTCGCGGATCTCGACGCGGCGATGTTCGCGCGGATCTGCCGCGGCTACGCGCTGATCCTCGAAGGGCGCCTCGCCGACGGCATGGCGCTGCTCGACGAGGCGATGGTGTCGGTCACCGCAGACGAGGTCGCACCGACGCTCGCGGGGATCGCGTACTGCCAGGTGATCACGCTGTGTCAGGCGGTGTTCGACGTCCGTCGCGCGCGAGAATGGACGGCGGCGCTCACGCGCTGGTGCGATTCACAACCCGGGCTCGTTCCGTTCCGGGGCAACTGCCTCGTGCATCGCTGCGAGGTCCTCCAGCTGCAGGGCGCATGGACCGACGCCCACGAGTCGGCCCGCCAGGCGTGCAAGTGGCTCGCCGGGCCTCCGGACTGGGATTCGCTGGGATCGGCCCACTACCAGCTGGCGGAAATCCAGCGCCTGCGCGGCGAGCTCGCGGAGGCAGAAGAGTCCTACCGTCGCGCGAGCGTGGCCGGGCGGGACCCCGAGCCCGGTATGTCGTTGCTGCGCCTGGCGCAGGGGCGAGTCGATCTCGCGCTTGCGGCGATCCGTCGCGCGCTCGACGAGGCGGAGGATCCCCTCGCCCGATCCCGTCTGCTTCCCGCCTACGTCGAGGTCATGCTGGAGGCCGGGGACGTCGACACGGCCCGGGCGGCTGCCGACGAGTTCGAGAGCATCGCTTCGCACCACGCGGCCCCGTATTTGAACGCTCTGGCGGGTGAGGCGGCCGGCGCGGTACTGCTGGCGGAAGGTGAGCCACGGGCAGCGCTGTCCAAGCTTCGGTCCGCGCATCGCGCGTGGCGAGAGCTCGGAGCGCCCCATCAGGCGGCGCGCGTCCGGCTGCTGATCGGGGTTGCCTGCCGCGAGCTCGGTGACGGTGCGAGCGCGGAGCTCGAGTTCGACGCGGCGCGCGGCACGCTCGAGGAGCTGGGTGCGGCGCCCGATCTCGAGCGCCTCGCTCGGATGGTCGGGTCACAGAGTCCGGGCGGTCTGAGCCGGCGGGAGAGTGAGGTCCTGACGCTCGTTGCCGCGGGCAAGACCAACCGCGCAATAGCGACCGAGCTGTTCATCACCGAGAAGACAGTCGCGCGGCACGTCAGCAACATCTTCACCAAGTTGGGGCTCTCGTCCCGCTCAGAGGCGACCGCCTACGCGTTCAAGCACGGCCTCGTCCGCTGAGCCGCGGTACACACAATTACCCACGTGGCGTCATCGCGGAATTGGTGTTTCGCCCGAAGTCGCAGCGCGGCTCGCGATCTACCGTCGGCTGCGCAATCCGGACCGCAAGGAGGAGACGATGACGACGACGAGCCACGGCGAAGCAACCACTGCCGAGGATCACGCGGCGCCGCCGGAGGCCTGGGGCGCCATCGCCGAGGGCTACGACCGCTACGTGGCCCCACAGGAGGTCGATCTCGCCAACGAGGGGCTTCGCCTCGCGGGACTCCGGCCCGGCGACCGGTTCCTCGACGTCGCGGCAGGGACAGGCGGTCTCAGCGTGCCGGCCGCCCGGCTGGGCGCGCAGGTGCTCGCGACCGACTGGTCACCCGCGATGATCGAACGCTTCCAAGCGCGCGTCCGCGAGGAAGGCCTGCTCGACGCAGAGGGGCGCGTGATGGACTGCCACGCCCTCGACCTCCCGGACGACAGCTTCGACGTCACCGGGTCGCAGTTCGGGGTCATGCTCGTACCCGACCAGCTGCTCGCACTGCGCGAGATGGTTCGCGTGACCAAGCCCAGCGGCCGCGTGCTCCTGATCGCCTACAGCCACCCCACCGAGCTCGAGTTCCTCCAATGGTTCGTCGCCGCCATGAAGGCCGTCGCCCCCGAGTTCTCGGGCATCCCCGACGATCCGCCGCCGCTCGAGTTCCAGGTCGCCGACCCAGACGTCCTGCGCCAGCGACTCACCGACGCAGGGCTCAGGGACGTGCGCGTGGAGCGGACGGCCGAACGGCCCGCCTTCACCTCAGGGCAAGAGATGTGGGACTGGCTCTACTACGGCAACCCGATCGCCGAGATGCTGGTAGGAGACCTCACGGACCAACAGCGGGACACGATGCGGCAGGTCCTCGGCGGAATGCTCCGCGAGCGCGCCGGAAGCGACGGCAACGCCGTCCTCGAGAACGCCGTCCACATCGGCATCGGGACGAAGTAGCCCCGCGAAGTAGAACGACCGGAGCCGTCGTGATCAGCGCGACGAAAAGGCCGACGGCCCCCGCCGTCGGCTGTAACGGCCGAAAAACGGGCGCAAAGTCCGGGAAAACCGGACGCCACAACACGTTCCCCGAACGCCGAAAAGCCCTGCAAATCGGCTAGTCTTAGTCGCTACTGCTGCACGACTGAAAATCGTGGTGTCCCCGGTTCGAGTCCGGGTCTCGCCATCTAGGAACTGCCTGCTACGTACGCTCTTCCTCAGTCCGCGCACCGTCGAGTGGCACCTACGCAAGGTGTTCACCAAGCTCGAGATCCGGTCCCGGCGGGAGCTGCTCAGCGCGTTGCCGAGTTCCGAGTCAGAGCTGGTCCCGGCCTGATCTCGGCCCTCGACCGCGAGGACCACGCTGCGCCGACCTCGCAAGGGTCCCGACACCGCCACGGCCGACGGCCGCGAACTCCTGGGGCGCACTCCAGTGCAGCGCTCGGTGCGAGGTGTGCAGCGCACGGTTCACGCGCAGCGTGCCGGCGGCGCCCGACGGTGCTGGACCGCCGGGCGCCATCTGGCTCAGCGTGGTGTGGACGAGCTGGGGCGGGCTACGGCCGGCCCTGGGAAACGTTCAGACCCGACCCGGGAGGCGCTCGGTGAGCTCCTGGAGCAGCCAGCGGTTGCCGTCGGGATCGCTGAACGACGCGTACGTGGCGTAGGAACGCCCCTCGGGGTCGTGCCCCGCGGCGAGCGCCTCCGGGGCCGCGATGAAGCCGCCGCCGAGGCTGCCGCCGGCGTCGTGGAAGACCTCGCTGACGTCGACGCCGCGCGAGATGAGCTCGGCGCGGGCCGCGTCGATGTCGTCCACGGCCAGCAGCAGGCCGGCGACCGACCCCGGCTCCGCCGGGGTGACGCCCTTGTTGCCGATCATGATCGAGGCCGTCGACCCCGTCGGCGTCATGTGCAGCGCGCGGTAGCCCTGGGGGCCGGCGACGTCGACGTCCTCCCGCCAGCCCAGGCTCTTGTAGAAGCGCTTGGCGCGGTCGACGTCGGCGACCGGAACGACCACGACCTCGAGCTTGAAGTCGACGGTCTCGGTCTTCGGGGCCTGGACCTCCGTCGCGGTGGTCATATCGATGGTGTTCATGGTGTCCTCCGTTGAGGGGGTTGTAGTTGACGAGCGAGACGGTCCCGCAATCTGGCGCTCGTCGCGCCCGGGGAAGTCCCTGGTCGTTCATCACCGGGTACCGTTGCGGCGAGATGGACGTCGCCCAGCGCCCGCCGGCGTTCCGCGGCCGATCCAGCGAGCGTCAGGCGCTGGACCGGCTGCTCGCGGATGCGCGCGCGAGCCGCAGCGGCGCGCTGGTCATCCGCGGTGAGGCCGGGGTCGGCAAGACCGCGCTGATGCGCTACGCCGCCGACCGGGCGTCGGGGTTCCGGATCGCGCAAAACTCTGGCGTCGAGTCGGAGATGGAGCTGCCGTTCGCGGGGCTGCATCAGCTCTGTGCGCCGCTGCTGGACCGCCTCGAGGCGCTCCCGGCGCCGCAGCAGGAGGCGCTGCGCGTCGCGCTCGGCGTCGTGTCGGGCGCTGCTCCGGACCGCTTCCTGGTCGGCCTGGCGACGCTGACCCTGCTGGCGGAGGTGGCCGAGGAGCAGCCGCTGCTCTGTCTCGTGGACGATCTCCAGTGGCTCGACGACGCCTCGGGACAGGTGCTCGGGTTCGTGGCGCGCCGGCTGCTCGCGGAGCCGGTGGCGATCGTCTTCGCCGTCCGCGAGGCGCGCGGTGAACCCGAGTTGTCCGGTCTGCCGGAGCTGCGGCTCGAAGGGCTGGGCCACGACGACGCGGGCGCCCTGCTGGCGACGGCTGTGCCCGGCCGGCTCGACGAGCGCGTGCGGGAGCGGATCATCGCGGAAACCCGGGGTAATCCGCTGGCGCTCCTGGAGCTCCCGCGGGGCATGAGCGCCGCCGAGCTGGCGGGCGGCTTCGGACATCCGCAGGCGGTGATGCAGTCGGGGATCGAGGACGCGTTCCGCCGGCGGCTCGCTTCGCTTCCTGCCGATACGCGGCGTCTGATGGGGCTCGCGGCGGCCGATCCCGTCGGCGACCCGCTGCTCGTGTGGCGAGCTGCCGAGCGGCTCGGCCTCGACCCGCAGGCCGCGACCCCAGCGGTCGAAGCCGGGCTGTTGGAGCTGCGCGCGCAGGTGCGGTTCCGTCACCCGTCGGTGCGCTCGGCGGCCTACCGCTCGGCCTCGCCGGCCGAACGGCGCGCGATGCACGCGGCGCTGGCGGAGGCCACGGATTCGCAGCTCGATCCCGACCGGCGCGCCTGGCACCGCGCGCAGGCGACGCCCGGGCCGGACGAGCAGGTCGCCGAAGAGCTCGAGAGCTCGGCCGGCCGCGCCCTGGCGCGCGGGGGCATCGCGGCCGCCGCCGCGTTCCTCGACACCGCGGCGATGCTCACCCCCGACCCGGCTCGTCGCGCGCGGCGACTGCTTGCGGCGGCGCGGGCGAAGCGCGACGCCGGCGCGCTCGACGCGGCGCTGGAGCTGCTGGTCGCGGTCCAGGCGGGGACGGTCGACGCGTTGCAGGCCGCGGAGATCGAACAGCTGCGAGGCGAGATCGCCTTCGACCAGCGCCGCGTCGATGAGGCCGCGCGACTCCTCGTCGGCGCGGCCTGCCGCTTCGAGGCGCTCGACGCCGAGCTGGCGCGCGTGACCCACCTCGAGGCGCTGGGCGCGGCCATGTGGGCCGGCGGCAGCCTGGTGGAGGCCGCCGAGGCCGCCCGCGCCGCGCCGCCCGGTCCAGTCCCACCGCGGGCGGTCGACGTCCTGCTCGACGCGTTGGCGATCCGGGTGACCGAGGGGCACGCCGCCGCCGCGCCGGCGCTCCAACGGGCGCTGGAGGCCGTGCTGGCACTCGAGCCCACCGGCGACATCGGCCGCTGGACCTGGCTCACCGGGTTCAGGGCCGGCGCCGTCGCGGCGCTCGAGCTGTGGGACGCCGACGCCTGGCACGCCCTGGCCGAGCGCCAGGTGCGGGTGGCGCGAGACGCGGGCGCGCTCGTGCGGTTGCAGTTCGCGCTCCAGTTCCTCTCCACCAGCCACATGCTCGCCGGCGACCTGGCCGCGGCGGCGCGAGCGATCGAGGAAGAGCGCACGATCGCCGAGGCGACGGCGACCGCGCCCGTCGCCTACACCAACATGACACTCGCTGCCTGGCGCGGCCAGGAGGCATCGGCCTCCGAGCTGATCGCGCGCGCGCGGCGCGCGGCCGCGGAGCAAGGAATCGGCCGCATGGACCACTTCGCGAGCTACGCGGCCTCAGTGCTCTACAACGGGATCGGCCGCTACGACGCCGCACACCAAGCGGTCGGGCGTGCCTTCGAGCAGGACCGGCTCGGATACACCCCGTTCGTCGTGCCGGAGGTGGCCGAGGCGGCATCGCGGACCGGCGACACGGCGCTGCTGCGGGCCGCACTGGAGTGGATGTCCGAACGCACGTCCGTGACGCCGACCGACTGGGCGCTGGGGATCGGCGCACGCGTGCGCGCGCTCACGAGCGACGGAGAAGCCGCCGAGCGCCTGTACCGCGAATCGATCGAGCGCCTCGCGCGCACGCGCGTGCGCGTGGAGCTCGCACGCGCGCGCCTGCTCTACGGCGAATGGCTGCGCCGCGAAGGGCGGCGCGTCGATGCGCGCGAGCAGCTGCGCGTGGCCCGCGACGCGTTCCTGGCGATGGGCACCGAGGGGTTCGCCGAGCGCGCCCGGCACGAGCTGCTCGCGACGGGCGAGAAGGTGCGCAAGCGGCGCGACGACACCCGGGACGAGCTGACGCCGCAGGAGGAGCAGATCGCCCGCCTGGCGCGCGAAGGACGCACGAACCCGGAGATCGGCGCGGAGCTCTTCCTGAGCCCGCGCACCGTCGAGTGGCACCTCAAGAAGGTGTTCACCAAACTCGGGATCAGCTCGCGCCGAGCCCTTCGCGACGCGCTGCCGGTACGAGAAGCCGCGGCCGTGTAGCGCCCGGGCGAGTTGAACCAGGGAAATACCCGGGCGCGACGCCGGCGGCCGTGGCGCACGCTTGCGCCATGAACTCGATCGCCCTCACCCATCCAAACCCGACCCGCCAAGCACTCACGCGCCACGTCCCCCGACTCTCGCGCGGCGCGGGCTTCTGGGCGGTCGCCTTCTCGTTCCTCGTCCTGACGGCCTTCGCCACCGCGCCGAGCGCCCTCTACGGCCTCTACGCGCAGCAGGAAGGGCTGTCGCCGCTGACCATCACGATCGTCTACGCCGTCTACGCGACCGGCGTCGTCGTCAGCCTCGTGCTCGCCGGGCACGTGTCCGACTGGTACGGCCGGCGAGCCGTGCTGATCCCGGGACTCGTCCTCGGGGCCGTCGCGGCACTGCTGTTCATCGTCTGGCACTCGCTTGCCGGCCTGCTCGTCGCGCGCGTGCTCACCGGCGTGGCGCTCGGCGCCAGCGTCGCCACCGCCACGGCGTACATCGCCGATCTGGACGCCTGGCCGGACGGGACGCCGTCCCGCCGCTCCGGCATCGTCGCCACGATCGCGAACATCGGCGGCCTCGCGGTGGGACCGCTGCTGGCGGGCGCGCTCGCCCAGTACACGCCCCACGGCCTCACGCTGCCGTACGTGATCCTGCTGGCTGCGCTGGTCGTGGCCGCCGCCGTCGTCGTCCTGTCGCCCGAGGGGCGCCAGCCGGTCCATCCGCGCCCCGGCTATCGCCCCCAGCGGCTGCGGGCACCGGCACATGCGCGCGGCCAGTTCCTCGCGGCCACGACCGCCGCGTTCCTGGTCTTCGCCGTCGGCGGGCTGTTCGCCGGACTCGCCGGAACCTTCCTGGCGGGCCCGCTCCCGCACCCGTCGGCTGTGTTGACGGGCTTCGCGATCTTCCTTAACTTCGGGGCCGGCGTCCTGGTGCAGACCACGACGACCCGGTGGCCCGCGCAGCGGCTGATCGCGGCCGGACTCGTCCCAACCATCGTCGGGCTGATCGTCCTGGTCGCATCGGCCTGGACCTCGCCCGCGAGCCTGGCGCTGTTCCTGATCGGCGGCGCGGTCACGGGCCTGGGCGGCGGAGCCATGATCCGTGGCAGCCTGAGCGTGGTGATCTCCACGACCGGTGCGGCAGACCGCGCCGGCGCGCTGGCGACG
>DASTIC010000022.1:0-9770 GCA_035717845.1 Solirubrobacteraceae bacterium | reverse complement strand
ATGCGGACGGCGCCGTCCAGGACACCGACCGTGGCCGGCACCGCACCCGCGCCGCGCACCCGCCGCTCGCTCTCGAGCCCCACCTCGACGCCCTCGCCGGGCGGAAAGCCGTGGGCCACGAGCGTCGTCTCAAGGGCGACGACGGCGCCGCCCTCGGCGAGCGCCGCCGCGACCTCCTCGGAGATCGTGAGGCTGCGATCCATCGGGCTCCGACCTTAGCCGTCCGTCCCGAGCGCGGCGTTCGTCACGGCGCCGGCACGCACAGCGCGTAGACCGTCGTCGAGCGGGCGACGGCGGCGGTGTTCGTCGCGTCGACGCGCCAGCGGGTCGCGATCGGGAGCGAGTCGGGGGAGGAGAGGCGGACCCGGATGTCGGGGTGCGCCGAGAAGCCACCGGCGTAGGCTCGCTCGCCCGCCTGGCAGTTGCCCATGAGGACCGCGGTCGCGTTCGCGGCGACCGAATGGTTGGTCGCGCGCCAGGTGGACGTCTCCAGGCCGATGCCGCGCGCGCCCTGTGCTCCTGCAGGCCCCTGCGGCCCGGGCGGTCCCTGCGACCCCGCGGGTCCACGCGGCCCGGGCACGAGCTGGCCCGCCTTGAAGTCGACACGCAGGAGGGTGCCGTTGCGGACCTTGGCGCTCGTGACGGCGCCGGCCCGCAGCTTCGCCGTCGAGACGGCGCCGTTCTTCAGCTGTGCCGTGCCGACGCTCTTCGGCGCGACGACGTTCACGAGCGCGTGACCGGCGGAGGTCGAGCCGAGCACGGCGACGACCAGGGCGGTGAGGGAGAGGGCGAGCGGCAGGCGCCGGCTCATTGGGCCTCCTTCGTCGGGGGTGATGGGCCGTTTGCGGCCTCGGCGACATCTTCGGAGGTTCAGGCGGGCCTGTCGAGTCGGCGTTCCGGCATCGCGCCGAGCTGCGCCACGCAGCGCGCAGCCGCCTCGAGCGCGAGCTCGGGCCCCCCGACGAGGTAGCCCGCGGCCAGCGCGTCGCCGGCGCCGGTCGTGTCGACCGCGTCCGCCGGCAGCGCGGGCAGCTCGACTCCGTCGAACGACGCGCCGCGCGGGCCGCGCTTGACGATCCAGGTGCACTCCTCGAGCGGGCCGCCGAGGATCCGCTCTTCGTCCTCGTTCGCGAACACGATCTCGGGTGCGAGCTCTGCGAGCCGGGCCCGGAAGCGCTCGGGGCCGAAGTCGCGGATCGCGCTCCAGGAGGAGAGGTCGACGCTGACGCGCGGCGCGCGGGCGGCGGCAGCGAGCGCCGCGCCGTCGATCGGCGCGCGCAGGAGCGAGTAGCCGGGGAGGTGCAGGAGCCCGCAGCCGTCGAGCCACGACGGCTCGAGCTCGTCGGCGCGCAGCTCGGGGGAGACGCCTCGGTCGGAGGCCATCGTCCTCGACCCGTCGACCGCGACGAGCGAGACCACGGTGCCGGTGCGGCCCTCGACGAGCGGGCCGCAGACCTCGACGCCGTAGCGCTCGAGCCCGCGGGCCGCCGTCGCGCCGGCGTCGTCGGCGGCGCGCTTGCCGACGAAGCGCGCGCGCCCGCCGAGCTCCGCCACCCACGCGGCCACGTTCGCCGCCTGGCCCCCCGGGCCGAGGCGCGTCACGGCGTCCGCGTCCGCTCCCTCGGCGAGCGGCTGCTCGAGGCGGACGATCACGTCGAGCAGGAGGTCACCCAGCGAGACGATCACACCTGAGGCCGGCACGGGACTACGATCCTGGCATGGACGGGGACCACCGGCGCTCGCGTACCCGCTCCTTCCTCGTCGGCGCCGCCGTCGGCGCCTCCGCCGCGCTCGCGGCCGCGCGGCGGCTGCGGCCGCGCGAGCGCCGCCCGGGCCCGGCCGGGCTCGCGGCCTTCGAGGAGGCGCCGTGCTACCGCGAGCTCGTCGAGAGGGACCGCGCCTTGCCGTAACCGCGCAGCTCGCGCGCCGCGCGCTCCACGGTGAGCAGGTCGATGTCCGCGTCGCCGATCTGCAGCGCCTTCCCCACCAGCATCGCGTGCCCCGCGCGGCGCAGGTATTGCTCGGCGGTCAGGGTCGGCTGCGAGGTGCGGATGACGAGGAACGGCCCGAACCTGCGCACGTCGTAGGCGGAGGCCGGCTCCGGCGAGCGCCAGTCGATCTCGTGCGCGCGCGCGATGTTGTTGTTCGCGCTGGCGTCGAGGACCCAGACGCCGCGGCCGAGCGGCCGCTCGAGCTCCTGCAGCGTCGCGAGCGCGAGCGTCGCGTCCGCGCGCGGTAGCACCGTCAGCGGAAAGTCGGGGTTCCGCTCCCAGGCGCCGAGGTAGAGCGGCTCGTAGCCGAAGAGGATGTCGTCGGGGCGGCTCGTGGCGGCGAGGTAGGCGGACGCTTCCGCCCGGGCGGCCTGGCGCGCGTCCGGCTCCCACTCGAAGAGTTGCGGCGTCCGTTCCCACGCCCAGGCGACCTGTGCGACGACGAGCGCGGCGAGCGCGACCGGCGCGAGTCGGCCGAGCCGCAGGATCCCGGCGGCGGCGGCGAGCGCGACGAAGGGGAGCGCGAAGATCAGGTGCCTCGTCTCGGGCGACGTGGCGCTGCCGAGCCGCGCGGCCACGAAGGCGAGCGCCGGGACGCCGAGCACGCAGCCGAAGAGGACGGCCGTGTGCCGCGGCAGCCGGCTCAGCCCCACGGCGACCAGCACCAGGGCGACGAGCGTCACCGGCCACCAGCCGCTGGTGAAGTCGCCGAGCACGCGCCAGAGGTACTTGGCCACCGGCCACGGTCCGCCCAGCCGCTCGCCGCCGCCGCCCACCCCCACTTCGAAGCGGTCCGCGAGCACGAGGTTCGTCAGCCAGAACGGGATCCCGAGCAGCACGATCGCACCCGCGCCGACGGCCGCCTGCCGGAGGCGGTCGCGCCGCGCGAGCACGACGTAGGCGCCCTGCGTCGCGAGGACGAGCGCGCCGTACGGATGCGCGGCCACCGTCAGCAGCACGGCGAGCACCCACAGCGCCCAGCTTCGCCGGTCGCCTCGCTCGAGCGCGACGAGGAGCGCGAGGTACGAGAGCGCGCTCGTGAAGAGGAACACCCCGTACATGCGCCCGTAGACGCCGTGGAAGAGGAGCGCCCAGCTCGTGCCCACGAGCGCGGTCGCGACGAGCGCCTCTCGCCGGCCCGCAAGCCGGGCTCCGAGGAGGGCGACGAGCGGCAGGCTGCCGATCGCGAAGAGCGCCGAGAGCGCCCGCAGCCCGCCGAGGCCGAGATCCAGGTGCGCGACCACCCAGGCGAGCAGGAAGTGCAGCGGCGCACCGCCGCGCTCGGCGAGGACGATCTGGAAGAGCTCGTCGAGCGGATGCCGGCCGACGAAGAGCGCGAGCGTCTCGTCCTCGTGCGGCGCCCAGGCGAGCAGCTGGTGGAACAGGAAGCCCGCGACGACGACGGTGATGCCGGCCACGCCGAGCGGGAAGGCGTACCGCTCGAGCACCGCCGGCAGGGCGAGACCGCCCGCCCGGAGCGGCTGCGTCTGTGGCTGTGCCTGTGCGCTCTCGCTCATCCTGTGCTCCGAATTGTCGCTGCTAGCCTTCTGCGGCCATGCCGATCTACGAGTTCCGTTGCCCGGACGGGCACACGTTCGAGACGTTCCAGCGTATGTCCGACGCGCCCCCCGAGCGTTGCGAGATCTGCGGCAAGGGCCCGCTCGAGAAGCTTCTCTACCCCGTGGCGGTGCACTTCAAGGGCTCCGGGTTCTACTCGACCGACTACGGCCGCTCGGGGCGGAAGGCGGCGGGCAAGGACGGCGACTCCGGCTCGTCCTCGGACGGCTCCTCGTCCGGCGAGAAGGCGGCGCCGGCGAGCGAGACGAAGCCCGCGGCCGCGGACGCGGGCTCGTCCTAGCGCCGCTGCACCGCGTTCAGCAGGAGCAGCAGCACGACCGCGCCGGAGACGGCGAGCAGGAACGGCTTCAGGTCCCAGCCGAAGTCGATGTCCTCGTCCAGGACCGCCTCCCCGAGGAAGCCGCCGAGCAGCGCACCGACGACGCCGACCGCCAGCGTCCCGAAGCAGCCGATCCCCTGCCGGCCCGGTGTGAGCGCCCGTGCGACGGCGCCGGCGAGCAGGCCGAACAGGATCCAGCCGAGGATGCCCACATGAAAACCCTAACCGCCGCCGACGACGCAACCGGCCGCGAGCGGCTGCCCGGGCGGCGGCGGCTGCGGCGCGGCCAGCCCCTGGAACATGCGGATCGTGGCGAAGTTCTCCTCGCCGCCGAGGATCACCGAGGCGCCGCCGTCGGTCGAGAGGTCGCCGCCGAGCCGGCAGTGGAGCGCGCGTGACGCGTTCGCGCGGAACTTCACCCAGCCGAGCTGGAGGAGCTCGCCGGCGCTCAGGTCGGTCGTCAGCGGCCGCACCAGCTCGTCGCCGATGAAGGGCAGCCTGAGGAAGGTGCGCACGCCGACGATCTCGTCGGCCATCGCCTCCACGACCTCCTGCTGGCGCCCGCCGCGGGAGAGGTCGTTCTGGGCCGGGTCGAGCTGGTTCTCGCGGATGCGCGAGTAGATGAGGGCGCGCTGGCCGTCCAGCTCGTGCTCGCCCGCCTCGAAGCGCCAGCCCGGCCACTGCTGGCAGCGCGCCTCGGTCGAGTAGGGGCAGTCGAAGCGGTTCGAGAGGATCGGCTCCGGCACGTCGATCGTGATCCCGCCGAGCGTGTCGATGACGCTGCGGAAGTCGTCGAAGTCGACGAGCGCGACGTGGTTCGCCTGGAGCCCGGTGAGGTTGCGGATCGTCCGCATCGCGAGCCCGGGCCCGCCCAGCTGGAACGCGGCGTTGATCTTGTTCGAGCCGAACCCGGGGATCTCCACCCGCAGGTCGCGCGGGATCGAGAGGTAGGCGATCCGGTGGCGGGCCGGGTCGGTGCGCACGAGCAGGATCGAGTCCGAGCGGCGAGCGTCCGCCCGGGCCTCGGTCGCGTCGCCGTCGGTGCCGAGGAGCACGATCAGCGACGGGTTGGTGAGGACGAGGCCGTCCTGGGCGGCGAGCCCCGCCTCGACGTCGGGCGGCAGGCGGTCGTTCGCCTCCGCGACGCCGCTGCGGAAGGCGAGGTAGCTCGCGACCAGCCAGACGACCCCGAGCACGACCACGAGCAGGACCGCGAGCCCGATGCGGCGGCCCCAGCGCGGCCGTCCCGTCCGCTCCGGCCGGTCGACCCTGGCGCCGTCGCGGCTGCGTCCCGGCCGCGTCGCCACGGGCACCTTGCCCTTCGTCCGTCCACCCTTGTAGACCCGGTAGGGCTTGTCTCCCTCGGCCATCCGGCCGGGTATGGTAGCCGCGGCCCGTGGGATCCCAGCACGTCATCGGCGTCGATCTCGGGGGCACGAAGATCCTGGCCGGCCTCCTCGATCGGGAGGGGCACGTCCTCGAGCAGCGCGAGGTGCCGACCCCGACCGCCTCGCAGGAGGAGCTGCTGGGAGGCATCGAGGCGGCCGTCGCCGGTCTCTTCTCCGACTCGGTCGCGGCGATCGGCTGCGGCATCCCGTCGGTGCTCGACCCGGCGACCGGACGTGCGCTCAGCTCCGTCAACATCCCGCTGGAGGGCGTCTCGCTGGGGGAGCGGCTGGCGCCGTCCTTCGGCGTGCCGGTGGGGGTCGAGAACGACGCCAACGCGGCGACGCTCGCCGAATGGCGGCTGGGGGCGGGCGCCGGCGTCGACGATCTCGTGCTGTTGACGCTGGGCACGGGCGTCGGGGGCGGCGTCGTCACCGGCGGTGAGCTCTACCGGGGCTGGGCCGAGCTCGGGCACATCGTCGTGATCCTCGACGGCCCGCCCTGCCAGGGAACGTGCACCGGGCGCGGCCACCTGGAGGCGGTCGCGTCCGGGTCGGCCGCCGACCGCGCCGCGATCGAGCTGTGGGGGCCGGAGGGGACGGCGGAGCAGCTGGTCGAGCGGGCGCACGCCGGCGACGCGGCCGCCACGGACGCGTTGACGGTGATGGGGCGTCTGCTCGGTGCCGGGATCGGCTCGCTCGTGAACGTCTTCGGGGCCGAGCTGGTCGTGGTGGGCGGGGGCTTCGGCACCGCCGCAGCGGAGTTCCTCTTCCCGGCCGCGCTCGAGGTCGCCCGCCGCGAGGCGCTCGGCCCTGCGCGCACCGGCCTGCGCATCGTGCCTGCGGAGCTGGGCTCCGACGCGGGGCTCGTCGGTGCCGGTCTCGTCGCCTTCGAGGCGCTCGACGGCAGGCGTTGAGCCGTGCTGGCGGTGTGCGCGACGCCGATCGGCAACCTCGAGGACGTGACGCTCCGGGTCCTGCGCGAGTTGGCCGAGGCCGACGTCGTCCTCTGCGAGGACACGCGGCACACGCGGGGGCTGCTCGCGCGTCACGGCCTCGAGGCGCGGCTCCAGAGCTACCACCGACACAACGAGGCGAGGCGAACGGAGGAGCTCCTGCCGCGCCTCCTCGCCGGAGAGCGGATCGCGCTCGTCAGCGACGCCGGCCTGCCGGGCGTCAACGACCCGGGCGCGCGCCTGATCGCGGCCGCCCTGGAGGCGGGTGTCACCGTGACCGTGCTGCCGGGTCCGTCGGCGGTGGAGACCGCGCTCGTCGCCAGCGGGCTCGTGGGAGCGCGCTACCAGTTCCTCGGCTACCTGCCGCGCGGCGCGCAGGCGCTCCGCGAGCTCTGGCGGGAGCTCGCGGCGTGGCCGCACCCCGCCGTCGCGTTCGAGTCCCCGCAGCGGCTGCCGGCGACGCTGCGCTCGCTCGCGGAGGCTGATCCCGAGCGTCCGGTCGCCGTGTGCCGCGAGCTGACGAAGCGGTTCGAGGAGGTCGTCCGCGGCCCAGCCGCGGAGGTGGCCGCACGATTCTCGGAGCCCCCGCGCGGAGAGATCACGCTCGTCGTCGGTGCACCCGGGGGCGCGGCCGCGGGGCCGGACGCGGCGGCGGCGCTCGCGGCGGTGGCGGAGCTCGTAGCCGCAGGTGTCCCGCGACGCCAGGCCGCCGACGTCGTCGCCCGGCTGACGCGCACCTCCCGCAACACTCTGTACCGAGAATCGTTGCAAAGCGGCTGACGCACCCCGCTACGGTCGACGTGGGTTGTCATCCACGCGAACGGAGGCGCGCAGATGCGACGAGTGTTGTCTGCCGCAGTCGTGCTCGCGACGCTCGCCGTCGCGCCGGCTGCGCTCGGTTGGACCTGGCCCGTGCAAGGGCCGGTGCTGCGGCCGTACTCCTTCACGGTCGCGGCGGAGCCGTATCCCGCCGGTCAGCACCGTGGGGTCGACGTCGGCGCCGCGCCCGGCACCGAGGTGCGCGCACCCGCCGCGGGAACGGTGTCGTTCGTCGGATCCCTGCCGCAGGGAGGCCGTGCGCTCACGATCCAGACGCCCGACGGCTACTCCGTGACGCTGCTCCAGCTGGCGGAGACCCTCGTCGCGCGCGGTGCGGCGGTGGCGGAGGGAGATCTCGTCGCCCGTAGCGGACCGAGCGCCGATCCGCTCATGGCGCAGCCGCACGTCCACCTCGGCGTCCGCCGGACCGCCGTCGAGGACGGCTACGTCGATCCGCTCGAGCTCCTACCCGCCGCACCGCCGCAGAACGAGCCGCCTGTGCCCGCGCCGGTGGCCGCAGCGGCGCCGCACGCGGTCGTTGTCGCCACCCTGCCTGCGGGCTCGGTCGCCGCCGAGCCGTCCCCTGCCGATCCGCTCTCGCCCGCCGCGACGAGTGGGTTGCGCGAGCCGGCGCCGCCGCCGCTCGGGCCGCTCCCGGTGGAGCCGGTTGCGGTGGCGCCGGTCGCCGGCCTTGCCGCCGTGGCGCCCGCGCGCTCGGCCCCGCCCGCGGCAGCGTCCCGTCCGCCCGCCCGCCCGGCGACGCCGAGCCCGAGGGCAGACGCGAGGGCAGAGACGGCGCGGCAGCCCGTCGCCGCGCCCTCGGCGCAGGCTCGGCGCGACCCGGGGGCGCGGCCCGCCGCCACGACAGGGCCGCCGGCGCGTCCGCAGCGCAGCGCCACCACCCCCGTGCGCGACTCGATCGACGTCGCCCCGCGCGAGCGCCGCCGGTCCGTGCCGCCGCCGGTCGGCCTCGGGGCACCGGCCCGGCTGTTCGAACGACCCACCCCGGTGGCCCACGCTCCGCGTGGGCGGCTTGCGGTGAGCCCGGCGGAGCCCGCGGCGCCCTCGGTCTCGTCTCGGCACGACCGGCGGCCCTTGCTCGCGCTCCTCCTGCCGGCGCTCGCGCTCGCCGCCGTGGCGGCCCGGGTTGCCGCCCGGAGGGCGGCGCCTATCATCCTCGGCGATGAGCTTCTACGTGACGACCCCCATCTACTACGTGAACTCGACGCCGCACATCGGCCACGCGTACACGACGATCGCGGCCGACATCCTCGTGCGGCATCATCGCCAGCGCGGCGAGGAGACGTTCTTCCTCACGGGCGTGGACGAGCATGCGGACAAGGTCGCGCGCGTCGCAGCGGAGGAGGGGCTCACGCCCAAGGAGTACACCGACCGCATCGTCGGCGCCTGGCAGGAGCTGCCCGCGCTCCTCAACGCCTCGGTCGACTTCTTCATCCGCACGAGCGATGAGGGTCACAAGGCCTTCGTCCAGGGCTTCCTCCAGCGCATCTACGACAACGGCGACGTCTACCAGGACGTCTACGCCGGGCTCTACTGCGTCGGCTGCGAGGCGTTCAAGAACGAGGAGGAGCTCGTCGACGGCAAGTGCCCGGATCACCTGATCGAGCCGGAGTGGCTGGAGGAGCGCAACTGGTTCTTCCGCCTCTCCGCCTACCAGGAGCAGCTGCTGGAGCTCTACCGCACCCGCCCCGACTTCGTGCTCCCCGCCTTTCGCGCCAACGAGGCGAAGGGGTTCATCGCCGGCGGCCTGCGCGATTTCTCGATCAGCCGCGCGACGCAGACGTGGGGCATCCCGAGTCCGTGGGACCCGGATCAGGTCGCCTACGTTTGGGCCGACGCGCTCGTCAACTACCGCAGCGCGCTCGAGTACGCGCGACCCGGCCAGAGCCTCGCGCACCTGTGGGCGGACGTCCGCCACCTGCTGGCGAAGGACATCCTCCGCTTCCACTGCGTCTACTGGCCCGCGCTGCTGCTCTCGGCCGGCTACGACGTGCCGAGGCAGCTGTTCGTGCACGGCTACCTGAACCTCGAAGGACGCGGGATCTCCAAGTCGCTCGGGAACGTGATCGACCCGAAGGAGCTGATCGCGACCTACGGCGTCGACCCGCTGCGCTTCTGGGCGGCGCGTGCGGTCCAGTTCGGCCAGGACGGCGACGTCTCGCTCGAGGGCTTCCGCGACCGCTACGAGCGCGAGCTCGGCAACGACCTCGGCAACCTGCTCTCGCGCACCACCGCCCTGATCGCCCGTTCCCGCGGCGGCGTGATCGCGGCGGTGCCGGACGCCGGCAGCGAGCTCGCGGCCGCGGCCGCGAGCCTCCACGACGACGTGCCCGAGCTGCTCGACCGCTTCGACATCACCGGCGCCGTCGACCGGATCTGGGAGTACGTACGCGGGCTCAACCGACACGTCGAGCAGACGAAGCCGTGGGAGCTCGCCCGCTCCGAGGACGACGCGGAAGCGCTCGACCGCGTCCTCTACGACCTTGCCGACGGGCTGCGCACCGCCGCCGTGGCGCTGTCGGCATACGTGCCCGACACGTCGACACGCATCCTCGAGGCGCTCGGCCAGCCGGTCGAGGTGGCGTGGGAGGGCGTCGGCTACGGCCGCACGGTCGCCGCGACCGGTGTGGAGGCGGCACAGCCGCTCTTCCCGCGGATCGACGCGCCCACCGCGGCGTGACGAGCGGCGCCGCGTGATCGA